>CAZJEW010000013.1:0-31968 GCA_964545285.1 uncultured Clostridium sp. | reverse complement strand
AAAAATCTATAAAAAGCGTGCTTTTTTATTGTGAATAATGTCGAAAAATGTTATACTAAATATGTATACTGAATAATAGGATGCATAAGGAGTAAAAATATGAATTTTTTTGTAAGATTTTTATATGATTTTATGTCTCAATTCTTTAATGGATTAATACGTATTTTTAAAAACATTGGATTGGGTCTTTATGATATGTTTAATTTTAAAGCTTATGCAACTATAGTAGAAGGATATAAAAGTGAAATATCTGGATTTTCTTGGGTATTAGTTGGATTAGTAGTATTAGTATTTATTCTTATTTTGGCAATACTAGTATTTTTAGTTTTTCTTATTATTAGAAAATATATTAGAATTAGAAAAACTTTAGTAGAGCAAGAATCATTACTACAGGAAATAGGTGAACTTAATCAAGCTGTCTTTAAACTTACAAAAGAAAAAGAAGATATTTTGGCTATGAAAGTTAGTCAAATAGGATTACAACCTGGAGTGAGTTCTACTGAAGAATTACCTGCTCAAGGTGAAGGTACTGCTAGTGGAGAAAAGAAAGATGAAGGAACCGGTCAAGTTAATCAAGTTGATAAAGAAAAGAGCAGATTCTATAAATTAACTCAAATAGATATTGCTATGGAAAATTATAAAGCACCTAATTTGAATAATAAATTTACTCTTGAAGAATTATGTGAACAATTTAGGAATTTCTCTGCATATAAAATGAAATTGTTTTATAAAATAGATATTATTCGTTTATTTGTGGCAGCTTTAGGAGCAACAAGACTTGTAATTTTACAAGGTATATCTGGAACAGGAAAAACTTCACTTCCTTATTCTTGGGGTAAATTTACTAAAAATGATGCTGTTATTGCTTCTGTACAACCATCATGGCGTGATAGAACTGAATTATTTGGGTTCTTTAATGAGTTTACTAAAAAGTTTAATGAAACAGAAGTATTAAGTAAAATGTATGAAGCTAAATATAAAGATATTGTTTATTTAACAATATTAGATGAGATGAATATAGCTCGTGTTGAGTACTACTTTGCTGAAATGTTATCAATTTTAGAAATGCCTAGTAGAGATGAATGGATAATAGATTTAGTTCCTAATGTTTGGGCTAATGATCCTGTAAAACTTGAAAAAGGAAAACTTAAAATACCTGATAACATGTGGTATATAGGAACTATCAATAATGATGATTCAACATTTATGGTAACTGATAAAGTATATGACCGTGCTATGCCAATAGATATTAATGAAAAAGGTGTTCCATTTGAAGCACCTCCAACTGAACCTTTAGAAATAAGCAGTAAATATTTAGAAAGTAAATTTACTGAAGCAAAAAAACAATATCCAGTTAGTCAAGAAATACTTGATAAATTAGAAGAAATGGATGATTACGTTATAGAACATTTTAGACTTGCATTCGGAAACAGAATTGTAAAACATATAAAGGAATTTGTGCCTGTATATGTAGGATGTGGTGGTAAAGAAATAGATGGATTTGATTATATTCTTTGTAAAAAAGTATTAAGAAAATTTGAACAGTTAAATTTATCATTTATTAGAGATGAAATTGATGGATATGTAGAATTTTTAGATAAAATGTTTGGAAAAGAAAATATGAATGAATGTAAAGCATATTTAGAAAGACTTAAGAAATTAATGTAAGGTGAATTATGGAAAAATTAGATAAAATTTATAATTCAGCTGACGAAAAAACTAAAAATGAATTTAAAGATAATACAAATTCTAAATTGTTATTACAAGATTCACAACAAAAAGTTCAATTTGATTATTCTTGGCTTGATAAAGTTGAAGAATGTATTCCAAGTTTAGATAATATTGTTCGAAAACCAAAAAAATTCATTATGCAAGAAGAAGAAGTAGTTAATGTTGAAAAAGCAAAAAAATTAACTCAGGAGAGTGTTGTTCATTTAGCTACACACACAAACTTTATTCAAAAGTATGATCCTGTTGAAGATACTGTAACTCCTTCAAAAGTATTAAATATTAACAAAGAAGAGAGTTATGATATTTATGAAAATAGATTTATATACTCATTACTTATGAATTTAGCCATGTTTATGGCTAAAAGAAAAGAACTTGTAGGTCAAGGATCAAGTTCAAACAGTGATAAGAAGTATAATTATAGTTCTGAAACAAAATTAGGTAAAGAGGCCGTTAAATTTAATTTAAGTATGGAAAGTCACGTATATGAAGATTTAACTATTAATAGTTCAGGATTATCAGTTGGTGAAAGGTTTGAAAAGATTCAACTTATTATTGCAGACTTTATGCATAGTGCATTTTTCAAGGAATTGGCTACTTCAAACATAATTATGGTAAAGTCTCCAATCAGAAAGACTAATGTAATTCTTAAAAATAATGACTTCAAAAAAGCATTAGAATTATGGGAGTTTATTGAAAGGTATAATGTAAATGATAAAGATGAAGTAAATGAGACAAAAAATTATAATATAACTGGTGAAGTTAAAAATGTAATGGATGATGCTTTCTTGCTTGACTATTTAATACTAAATAGTGACGTAAATAGTAAAAAAGATAAAAAATCTATGAGTGAATATATAATTTCAAAAGCAATTAAAGATTATGTTGATAACACTGATCAAATAGATGAAAATAAATTTAAAAATTCTATTAATAAAGAATTTAAGATTGCATATAACGAAAGAATCAAAAGAGAAAATAGAATTGAATCTTTATTTAAAAAATATTTCAAAAAGTATAAAAAAGATATTTTAAAAATTGCTAAATATATAGAATAGGAGATATATGTCTAAATTTAATAAAAAAACTTTTATATCTGGTATTGAATTATTAATAATAATAGTTACTATTTTAGCAGCTACATATGCATGGCTTAATAATAATAAAAAGCTTAAAAATGGTGATTTAACATTAAAAGCTGATGCTAGATATGATTTACTTTTAAGTTTAGATGAAGGACAGACTTGGGTTACTGAAACAAGTCTTAATATACCTGGTGATTTTGAATTTACTCATGAAATTACTGGCAATGGAATAAATATGTATATTCCTTCAAATAAGTTAGATGATGGTACTCCTACATCATTCACTTCCGCTACTGTTCAAGAAGACTATCTAGAATTTAACTTAATGTTTAAATTACCTGCGAATATTTCAATATTTTTAGACAGCATGTCATATGTTAGACCAACTGCAGGTACAAGTGCCTCTGCTTTATTAGGAACAGATGTTGCGAGAGTAAGTTCAAGTGGAGACTTTAGTAGAGATTTAATTGCTTCTTCCGTAAGAATGGCTTTTATAGAAAACACATTAATAAATGGAGAATACGTTATGAATACTTATGCTAATCTTGTATGGGCACCAAATAAAGAATATGAAATAACATGTCCAAATGATGTATGCTCTGCTAGTATAACATCAACAAACTTTCAAGATTATAATTATATTGAAGCTGCCAATAACCCTGTAGTTGAAACTAGAGTAAATAATGTTAAAGATGTAATAAGTGCATCTGCTGAAACAAATGAAGCAAATGGTGACCCAATACTTACAACTATTGATATTAATGAAAATCAGGGAATTAAAAGGGTGACAGTAAGAATCTGGATTGAAGGTAATGACAGAGATAATATTACAGCATTAACAGGTGGTTTATTCGAAATGAGTTTGCAATTTACTGCTATTGCTAAAGGGCTTGATAATGTTGCACCTACAGTAACTATAGGAACAGGTAACACTATAGATGGTTACACATATACAATGGAATATTCAAATGATTATGGATTAAATTGGATTAAGTATGCTAATAACAACAATCCTACATTTAATAGCAATGATACAATTTGGGTTAGAAAAAGTGAAACTGGTGAATATTTTGCTTCATCAATAACAGTATTAAATTATTAGAAAGGAAATATAATGAAAGAAAAACCACATAAGAATGTATTTTTATCAACAATTATTGCTATAGCTGAAGTAGCAGTCCTTTTAACTGTAGCTTCTTATGCATGGTTTTCTGATAAAAGTAATCCAAGTATTACTCAAAATAATATCAAAGTTTCTGCTGCTGAAGGACTTGTGATTAAGTTATCACCAGATAGTGCAGCAAGAACAACGGTTAGTTTAGATGAACTATTCAGTGATTTCGATTTGTTTGAATTACAACAGATGTCTAGTGCTGATGCATTAACATTTTATACAATAGATTTTGGGGCTGGACTTCTTAATAATAACCCACAATATGTATTAATAAACCCTGAAGCAGATGGTCATTTAAATATGGAAACTTACGGCTGTATAGATTATGATTTCTATTTGCAAACTGAAAATTTTGCTAAAAGTGTTTATCTTCATAAAGATACTGCTATAGTTGGAGCTGCTTCTAATGCAATTAGAATTGCAATAATCGTAAATTCTCAGGGATATGACATTAATTATATATTTGGAGATACAGCTGAAAAAGGAACTCTTGCATATCCATATACAACTAGGGCAGTTATTGCTCCTGGTGAGTTTAATTATTACTCTACACAAACTTCTGATTCTCTTGTTGATGATCAAACAGTGTATACTTTTAATGAATGGAATGGTGGAAGAGGTCAAAGTGATGATGCCCAAGTAGATTTATCAAAAGTTTTATTCACTATGCCTGCCAATACAACATTAAAAGTAAATGTAAAAATATGGTTAGAAGGTGGAGATGTTGATTGTGATAATATTCTTGCTTCAACTACTGTTGATGCTACCATAAAATTTGGTAGTGCAAATGTTCTTAGAAGCGCACCTAATGTTTATGCTAATAACTCAACGGTTACAATAACTAATTTAGATACATCAATGGAATATAATATGACTTCTGCAAGTTCTACGACATGGACTACAGTTACAAATTCATCGATGACTTTTGCAAGAGGTGATGTTGTATATGTTAGATATTATGAAGTTACTAATGTATCTCCAGTATCATACGTTACTACTGTAACATTTAATTAGGAGGAGTATGAAAGAGAATACTAAGACATATTTTAATTTAATAATTACAATACTTCTAATAGCTGCATCAGTGGCATGGATGATTACAGTTGCCTCTCAAGGTGAAATTGTAACATATAATAGAGAGTTAGTAATTAATACACTAGATATTGATGTTGATATATATCAATACAATTATGAAACACTAACGTATGATTTAATTGTAGCATCTCCGATAGTTATTTCAAATATGGCACCAAATGATACAAGGAACTTTAAAATGGAAATTACAAATAACGGAGATACAATTGCTTCGACTTCAATAGTTCTGTCAAATATTACGGGAGATATAACTGATTTAGGTCCATCTTTATATTTTGGTTCAACTAATCCTATAGTTAAAGAAATTAATTTACAAACAACACTGGAAACTACAACGAGTGGAAATAGTATGGTTAGATTTTTTGATAATTTTAAAATCAACCCATTAGAAACTAAAACAATATATTGGTATATAAGGATGTATAAAACTGCTACTAATGAGGTGGCTGATAAAACATTATCCATAGCGAATATTAATTTTATTAAACCATAGAAAGGAAATAAATATGAAAACAAAAATACTTATTATTCTTCAAAATATATTTTTTGTAGCATCTATAATACTATGTGTTTTCATATTAGCACAAAAATTTGTTTTTAAAGAAGAAGGAATCTTTGGATATAGAACATTTGTGATTATAACTAGTTCAATGCAGCCTAATTTAGAAATAGGTGATGTAATAGTTGTAAAAACTGTTGATACTAAAACATTGGAGGCTGGGGATATAATTACATATCAAGGAAAAGTATCTGATTTTAAGGGGAAAATTGTCACACATATGATTAAAACTATAGATAAAGATGATGATGGATCGTTATTGTTTTACACAAAAGGTACTGTTTCAAATATGATGGATCCTGTAGTTTCTTCTGATCAAATATATGGAAAAATGATTTATAGATTTTATCTTATTAGTTTAGTAAGTAAGATAATAAGATCTAAATATGGATTTGTATTGTTAATATTTGTACCTCTAATAGTTATACTTATTAAACAACTAATTAACATTAAAGAAGAATCTTTTAAAGAAAAATATGGAATTAGTGAAGAGGACTTTATTAAATACAAAAAATCACATAAATTTAAATTATTTAAAAAGAAGAGTAAATTAGATAATAAAATAGTTGAAGTAAAGGAAACGCCTGATAATTTAGAAAAGACAATATATAGTAGCTCTTTTAAACAAGAGATACAGAATGAACTTGAAAAAACTATTATAAATAAAGATTTGAAAATTCAAATAGAAAAAAAATTAGAGGAGGAAAACGATGGTAAAATACCTTTGCCATCAAGGGGCTTGGAAAATACAATTATTGATGACAATTTGTCAAAAGAATTAAGTATTATTCAAGAAAAAACGCATGATATCATAATTATTGAAGATTAGAAAGGAAAATATGAAATTATTAATTAATAAAATTATTAATTTACCAAAAAAAATTTTTATGAATATAAAATATTTTTTTGCGTCTAATAATTTTAAAAAATTAATAAAAAATAAAAATATTAAAAAGTCTATTTTTACAATAGTTATAGCTGCATTTTTACTTGCTGAATCATTTGCCTGGCTATATGATGAATATGCTGGAGCTGGTGCTTATTTATCTGCAGGTAGGATATCTCATAGTGTTATACAATACGATAAGGATGGAAATGAGATACAAGATGATAATGAAGTACAAACAATTATTTACGAGGAGAATATGAGTAATATAACTGTTGGTACAAAATACATTGAGATACAAAACACTGGAACACTTGATATGGAATATTCTTTTGCTTTTTCAACAGAGGGAACAACAGAATTAGCAGGTGTATTATATTATAGAATATATGAAGTAACTAGTGATGTTGAAGATACTTTAATTGGTACTTATAGTTCTAAATTAGAAGCCTATGCCGCAGCTAATCAACCTAGTTCTTCAATGGAATATGATACATTATATCCGATTTCTAATATGAGTTTATTGAAAAATGATTTAATAATCGATACTCTAGATGCTCCGTTGCAGAATCAAACTAGTTCAAGAGTATATAGACTGGATTATGGTATGTACAGTGCCGTTCAAACAAGCACATATTCTAATGAAAGCATGTCTGTACATTTAAATATATATAGTTCTCAAGTAGGAGTTATTTCATCAGAAAATAGAGCAGGCCAAATTTGGGAAGTTCAAACTGAAGCCCAATTTAGGGAAGTATTAAACTCTGTTGTAACTGGAGATACAATAAAATTACTAAATAATATTAATATATCCGGAAGCATAAATATTACTAAAGCAGTTGGCTTGGATTTAAATGGGTATAATCTAAATATTACTCAAGATTTAATATATGAATATGTTAATGCTGGAGATTTTAGTATTAATGCTAGTGGGTATGGAACTTTAACTATTGGAGAAGATTTTATCATTAATACTCCAAAAGCTAATGTAGAATTAATCGGTGCTAATGGAACATATGATATGAGTGTAGGTGGAGAATTTTCTGTTAATGCACTTCAAGATGGTGAAGAAAATGGTTTATATTTAAATAACGTTAGAATTGTTAAAACTACTACTGGACTTGTTCCTGTAGATATTATGGTTGCATCTAATACAAGAATAACTACAGGTCCTGATGTAATTCTTGGTTATATTACTGCAGTTTCAGGATCAACTAATATAGAAGTTATTAACAATGGTGCAGTTACTCAATTGAATTTTTCTAATATGACTTTACAAGATACGTACACAAAACCACAAATCTATGTATATAATTTAGGTGAAATATATGGAATTTTAGGAAGTTATTCTATTATTCTTCCACCTGAATCTACACCTTATGACGATTCGAATCCACTTGCTGGAAATACTAAAATTGTAAAAGGAATTACTTCAGGAGATATTACTGTTGGTGGTTCTGAAAACTTTAATAATGGAGATATTAATGATAGTGAAACAGAGGTATCAGTTGTTCCTATTGAAGATTATCCTAATGGATACATAGTATATATTAAAGAGCCAACTGATACTTTACAGGGATTATTAGAAGCTTATTTTACTAATGAAGGATCTATTAATGTTAGTGGTGATATTGCGGCAATAGAAAAAATGATTGTTTGGACACTAAATGCACAATTTTTTGAAGCAGAGGATTTTGTGTATGCTAATAGTTCATCCATGTCATCATTGAGTTATTTAAGCTTATACAATTGTAAAGTTACGGACGGAACTACATCTAATAAAATACCGGCACATGCTTTTCAAAATAATACGACTTTAACTAATATTGTGTTACCTAAAGCCCTAGTTGAAGTTGGAGAATATGCATTTTCTGGAGTAGCATTAGGAGTAGTCCCCGGATCATTAACTAGTGAATTTGTATTTGTTGATATTCCAAGTTCAGTAACTACTATTGGAGATTATGCTTTTGATAGTTCGGTTCATATTAGATTCTCATCTACTACACCTGCCACTATTGGAACTAATACTTTTAATTCAACGAATGCAAGAATATTTGTTCCAAATGGTTCAATTGGTGCTTACCAAGCTGTTAATGGTTATCCTGATGAGCATATTTATATATATGCAGATATTTCTGATACTCGTGAATATTTTGTATTTGAAGTTCCAGGTGGTCTAGGAATCTCATATATTTATAATAATAATTTAGCCAATTCAGCTACCTCTTTAGGAATTCCAAATACTATCAAATATAAAGGATCTTTCTTAAATGTTATTGAAATTGGTACAAATAGTTATAGAGGAATGAATATACCGAATTCTAATGGTGTTACTTTAGTTTTACCAAGTACAGTAACAAGAATTGATTCCTACGCATTTTATCAGTTAGAAATAACTAATTCAACTTTTACAAATGTTACTTATATTGATTCATATTCATTTTATGAAACGTGGTTAAGATCATTAACAGCTAATGCCGTCTCAATTATAGGAGATTATGCTTTCTTTAATACTCCTATTGAATCATTAAATATTAATAATGTAACAACTATTGGAAATTATGCATTTGCTAATTGTACTAGTATGTATGAAGCAAGTGTTGGAACCGTGTCAATAATTGGAGATTATGCATTTCATAATTGTGTTCAGATGCAAACCTTTTCAATTAACAATAGTAACAGTATGTATGTTAATAATTTAGAAACTATTAATTTAACTATAGGTGAGGATGCTTTATTTTCTAACTGGGGTTCATATATTGATGGAAGACTTAGAATGTATGTCCCTGATCTTACTCTAGCTAGTGGAAATACTGTTGTTAGTTTATATAGAGAAATGTTTTATGATAATTCTAATTATATATATGTTACTGGAAGAGCAACTTTGGGTATTGATGCTACATATACACATTTAGCTGTACCTCATGCTTTATCATCTTATACTGTAAGGGTAATAACTATAACTAAGCCAAATAATGAAGAAGTTACCGGTTATGAAATAGTCAGTTATCAAGGAAAGAATTTAGAAGATAATATTCCCACATCATTAACTACAACTCTTGGGACAATGGATGTTATTTCTATAGGATATGGTGCTTATCAAAATTCTTCTATTAATAATAATTATAGTGTTAGTATTGAGTCAGAAGTGCTATTAAATGTTGGGGATAAATCATTTAAAAACTTTGGTTTGGACCATATAGTTGCACCTAACATAAATTATATAGGTGTTAGTTCATTTGAAGCAAGTACCATTCATTATGCATATTTTGAAGACTTAAATTCTGTGGGTTCAAGAGCATTTTATAATTGTACTAATTTATATAGAGTTAGATTGGGCGATGTAATATCTATTGGTAGTAGTGCTTTTGCTAATACATCTAATTTAACTAGTGTATTTTTTACAAATACTTCTACAAGTGCCATATATTCTGGAAATGCTTTTGATAACGCCGGAAGTAATATTTCTAATAGATTTAGAATGTATGTTCCTGATACTAACGAATCATTAGTATTTTATCAAAGTGCATTTAGTACATTTAGTGATTATATTTATCCTACTGGAATAATAGTGGGTACATATACTTATGGTTCAATTAATTTTAACATTGGAGAATATTCTGTTAGAGAAATTACTAAGCCGGATGCTAATGGTAATAATATAAGTGGAATGGAATTAATAGAATATCATGGTGCAGATTTAACGAGCAGCTATACTCTTCCATTAACAGTTAATCCTAGTTCTGATTTACTTGATATTTCTTATTCAATTCAAAATTCTGGTACAACTGATGCAACTATTGAAGTAATATTAACGAATACAAGTGTTGAAGAAATTACTGGTTGGGAAGTAGATGTTGAAATTCAAGGAGACATTTATGGTCAAACAAATGAATATGCAACTGCTACGAATAATAGTGGTTATATTGCATTTACAAATTCATCCGCAAGTTCTGGAAGGATATTGGCTGGAGCTTCAAAAGTGATTTATCTTCATATTTTAGGAACTTCTACTACAATTTCTTCTATTAATGTTCTTGATGTTTTATCTACTACTGCTAATTCTGCAACATATGATATTATATCTATAGGAGATAATGCATTTAAACATGTTTCTGCAACTACAAACGCAACATTTAATTTAGAATCTTCTAATGTACTATATATTGGTGAATATGCATTTGCATATATGACTGAAATCAGACATGCAACTTTTAATAATGTTGTAACAATAGATAATTCTGCATTTGAAAGTTCAGGCGTAACTCAAGTATCTTTTCACAAATTAAATTATATGGGAAATTCAGTTCTTAAAAATGCAAATAACTTATATATTGCAGACTTAGGTAAAGTACAAACTATGGGTTCTGATTCTATTACAAATGCACCATATTTATATCAAATTAAATTTGATGTGCCATCAAATATAGGACTTACTATTAATTCTAGTGTATTTTCTAATATTGGTACATCTACTGGTGATAGATTAAGAATATATGTTACTAATGGAAGAAACGTTGCTAATGAAGAATATTCTAGTATATATAAGTCCCATTTCCCAACATATTATCAAGATTATTTCTATTCATATGATTATATTGTAGGATCTTATGTCCCTGATGGTATAGTTGATACCATTGATATTGGTGAATATTCTGTTAAAAGTGTTACTATTAATAGTCAAACCGGATATGAATTTGTTGAATACCACGGAGCAGATATATCAAGTGGATATGAGTTCCCAACAATGCTAGATTTAAATGACAATGCATTGTCAGCAACCGTTACTTGGGGCTCTCCATATGCAAATTCCGGCTCATACGTTACTGATGTAACAGTCCATATTACTAATAATAGTGACGACCCAATTAGTACATGGAAGGTAACTTTAAATGTCCCAGTTTCAGGAACAATAAGTGGTGTTACAACATGGAATAATGGAGCTAGTTATAGTGGAACGAAAGTTATTCTTACTCAACCTGCATATCCGACTCCTATTACATCAGGAGAAACATATGATTTGCAATTACAGATAACTCATTCTTTAAATGCTTTTTCAGCTACTGTATCATCTATTAAACAAAATAATACTTCAGATGATATCCCTATCATATCTATAGGAGATTTTGCATATAAACATGCATCATTTAATGGAACAGCTTCATTTAATATAGAAAGTAATTATATTATATATATTGGAAATTCTGCTTTTGCTAATAATACTGGAATTAGAAATATTAATGTACCTAATTGTATAACCGTTTCAGATAATGCATTTAATAATGCTACTAATCTTATAACAGCTCGCTTCAATAGCTTAAATTCTCTTGGTGATAGTGCTTTATATAATGATACAAGTTTAATTGTTGTTGATTTAGGTAATATTAGAACTATTGGTGATAATGCTTTATATGGTACTACTAATGTAGCAAGATTAATATTTAGAAGTACTGTTGTTGCTTCAGGTGGTAGTACTATGGATATTACTATAGGAAATAATGCATTCACAAATTGTGGAACTACAATTGGAAGCAGACTTAGGGTTTATGTTCCTTATGTTAATGCTACTTCATATGTTGAATCTTATAAAAATACATTACCTACTGCTTATAATTCTTATATATATGAAATAGGTGAAATAATTGGTTCTTCAACGTTTAATAATTATGATATTGGGGAATATGCTGTTAGACAAGTTATTATTAATGGAAGAACAGCTTGGCAAATAATAGAATATCATGGAGCTGATATTAGTTCTTCATTTAGTATTCCATCTACATCAGGATTAAATGTAAGTGGAGTAGATGATGCCATTATTTCAATTGGAGATAGAGCGTTTGTACTTACTTCAGTATCTTCTGGATATTCGTGGAATTTAGAATTACCTGCATCAATTGTATATGTTGGCAATTACGCATTTTATCAAAGAAGTGTTACTAGTGTTAGTGGAAATGAACTAATATACATCGGACAATATGCTTTTGCTAATAATTCTACTTTAACAAATATTACATTTAATTCTGTCAATACTATTGGAGGATACGCATTTTATTACAATACTAATCTTAGGACAGCAGTATTAGGTAAAAATGTTCAAGAAATACAAGATTATGCATTCTATATTGATAGAACGTCAAATAAATTAAGTAGAATATATATTAATACATCTACTCCACCAGTTGTCTATTCTAACTCTCTTCCTCCAACATCATTCTTTATTTGGGGTACAACAGCATATATATATGTTCCATATAATTCTGTATCTACTTATCAAGGAACTAGTATATGGAGTAACTATTACATAAGATCAATTGGAGATACATATCAAAATGTATATATTTATGAAATAATTAATAATGACGAAATTAAGATAACTGGTTATTTAGGAAGTGGCCAGAATAGAACAATACCTGATACATTTACTATTAGTAATGTTACATATAATGTTGTTCAAATAGCTCCTGATGTTTTCGATGGTATTACTGGATTAACCACATTAACATTAGGTGCTAATATAAAAAATGTTGGAAATGGATTTCTAAGTGGAAATACTTCTGTTAGAAATATAAATGTTTCATCAAATAATACATATTTTAAATCGACAACATCTTCTTCACCTGGAGGTGTAGCCGGAGTTCTATTATCTTATGATGAAGAAACACTAATTAAATTTCCGCCTGGTAAAAACTTAACTGGTAATTCATATACACTTCCTTCAACTATAAAAGTTATTGCCAATAGAGCATTCGAAAATGCATCCAATATTAGTACAATCAATATTAATGCAAATGTGGTTGCAATATCAGAAACAGCATTCAAAAATGCAAATAACTTAAGAACTGTTAATTTTGCAAGTTCAGTTCCACCATATTTAATGGGATTTGAATTTTTACCAATATATGTTACAAGTATCAATTATCCTCTTGATAATGGGGTAGACAGGTATGAAGGAAATGTATTCTTTTCATGGTACGAAGATTACTTATTTGGTTATTAATACATATTAAAAGCAGATAAATAATTATCTGCTTTTAGTTAGTAATTATTTAATTTTTGTAAGGTTAAATGTAGTTTGAGATTTAGTGTTTGTAAGCATTGATTTAGAAGGGTTATTAGTTCTATATAAAAACACCATATCCTTTTTATAGTCCTCACCATCATAAGATTTTTCTATTCCTGTAATAACACATGTTTTAGTATTTAATACTAAATGATAATATATAATATCAGGATCTTTGGTTATAATTCCATCTGTAGTCTCATATCCATATTCATATGAATAATATCCTTCACAATAATTATCATCATTATTGTTCGTCATATATTGGATATAACTATTGTCTTTATTAAATACGTATGTACCACCTTCTAAATTATATTGCCAAGTTCCTACTAAAACATTTTCACTAACATTTGGATCAATATAGTTTGGTTTATAATATAAATAATAATATAATACTGTGGAAATTACAAAAACAATTGAAATAATACTTACTATTATACTAGCTTTGTTTTTATCAAAAAATCCTAATATTAAAAATATAATAGATAGTATTATAAACAATAAAAACAAATAAAATATTTGAACAGTAAAAAAAGCTACAATTGCAAAAAATAATGCAACAAAAGATCTTTTTAATCTTACTTTTTTAATCTTTTCAATAAAATTATTTTTTTTGATTTCGTTTTCCATATTTAATCACATATATATTTTATCATATTTTAATTAAAAAAAACACTCTTGTTCAATAAAGAGTATTTTTATTTATTTATATTATTAGGCTAACTTTATAATTGATACAGTTGCATCATGATAATTATTAGATACAGTTGATTTATTATAAAAAGTTAAGATGTCGTTTGTATTAGCTTTATAATTGTGTTGAAAAATATATTGCTTTTGAACTGTAAATCCTTTTGTGTAAGCTGATGCTGTTGGAATAATTACTCCATTTATAAGCATTGATGCACCTAAATCTCCATTAGCAGTTGTATTTTCTGCTAAAGTTGAAAATTGTATTAAATATGTACCAGCACTTTTAAAAATTATTTTATTCGGGCTTGTAAAACTTAATGATTCGCCTGTAGAATTAATCAATAATCCTAAATCTATAAGTGAATTGCTTGCAACAGTATGGGTCTCATCATTACTAACAAGAATACTATCGATTTCACTTGTTCCTGAAGGTCCAACAGGTCCTTCTGGTCCAACTGGTCCTTCTGGCCCAACAGGTCCTTCCGGTCCAACAGGTCCATAACATGTATATACACTCGGGCAAACGAATGGTTTTCTCTTAAGATCACAAGAATTATTATTCATATTTTTACCTCCTGATATATTTTATTTATAATTAATTATTTTGTTTATTTCTTATATCTAAATTTTATATAAAATAATAAAAAATACTGTTTGGTTGCTTATTTAAAGTGTTAACAATATTCTTTGATTATTGATTTCAATTAAATAGTATATTATAATTTAGATGGAGAGTATATGAAAATAGTTAAAATTAATGAAAAAATATTTAGAGAGTATGATGTAAGAGGTGTATACAATATAGATATTAATGAAGATGTATCTTACACATTCGGAAGAAGTTTTGGTTCTTATATTAAAGATAAAACTGTAATAATTGGGCATGATAATAGAAGTTCTTCACCAGTTATTAACAATTGTTTAATAAAAGGCTTAATTGAAAGTGGATGTCATGTTATTGATTTAGGTTTAGTAACTACCCCAATGTATTATTATGCTAAAAAGAAAAATAATATTGAATCAGGTATTATGATAACTGCAAGTCACAATCCTAAGGAGTATAATGGGTTTAAAATTTCTTTCGATATTAGTGGAAATGCTTATGGAAAGATGATATATGACTTTAGGAATTTTACTAATAATGGTGTATTTAGTAGTGGTAAAGGTGATGTAATTTCTTTAGATATCAAAAATGATTACTTAAAATTAATTAATGATAGTATTTCATTAGGCAAGAAGAAAATTAAATTGGTAATTGATTGTGGCAACGGAACAGGCTCTATAATAATAAAAGATGTTCTTAATATGTTTAATGCTGAGGTTTTTTATTTATATTGCGAATCTAATAGTGAATTTCCAAATCATCAACCTGATCCTGCTGTTAAGACAAATCAAATTGATTTAAGCAAAAAAGTTGTTGAACTTGGTTATGATTATGGTTTCTCAATTGACGGTGATGCAGATAGGGTTGGAATAGTTGATGAAAAAGGAAATATTCTTGCTTCTGATATGTATTTGCTATTAATATATAAATATTTATCAAATACAATTAGCCTTAAAAAAGCAATATATGATGTTAAATGCAGTAAAAGTCTTATTGATGAATTGGATAAGTTAGGTTACGAACAAACAATGTATAGAACGGGTAATTCATATATGAATATGAAAATCAATAAAGATAATTACATGTTTGGAGGAGAATTTTCAGGACACGTTTGGTTTAGAGATAAATTTCCTGGTTTTGATGATGGTATTTATGCTGGACTTAGAGTATTAGAATTATTATCAAATACGGATAAGAAACTTTCAAGTTTCTTTGATGATATTAATAAGTATTATTCAACTGAAGAATTAAAAATAGCAGTTACTGACGAAGAAAAATTCAATATAGTAAATAAAATGAAAGAATATTGTGATGCTAAAAAATATCAGTATAATGATATTGATGGTGTAAGAGTATCTTTTGAAGATTCGTGGGCACTTGTTAGAGCAAGTAATACTGGTCCAAATATTATATGTAGATTTGAAGCTAAGACAAAAGAAAGACTAAACTCTTTAAATAACGAATTTATAGAAATTATTAATAGAATAACTAAAAAGTAAATCATTTATCTTGATTTACTTTTTTTAATATACTTATTAATATATACATCATTATAGATACAATTGTTAATATAAATATTCCTGTCATAACTAAGTCTAAATTGAATACTTGTGAACCATATAGAATTAAATATCCTATACCCGCTTTTGAAGTAAGAAATTCTCCCATAATTACCCCAATTAAGCACATCCCAATATTTATCTTCAATGTATTCATTATTGTACTTTTATTTGAAGGAATTACTACATTTAAAAGAATATCAGTTTTAGTTGCATTAAATGTTTCTAATAATTTTATTTTTAATTTATCAGTATTTTCAAATCCATTATAAATTGATTGAATACTTACAAAAATTGATATTAATACTGCCATCGTTATTATTCCTTTTGTATTAGCACCTATCCATATGATTATTATAGGTCCTAAGGCAACTTTTGGAAGTGAATTTAGTATTATTAAATATGGATCTAATACTTTTGATATAAATTTGTTATTATATAGCAATATGGATATTAATATGGATAAAATTGTTGTTATTAGAAATGAAATAATTGTCTCCTTAATTGTAATCCATATATGAAAAAATATATTATTAGTATTATATAAATTTATAAGAGTTTTAACAATCTCTTTCGGAGAACTAGTAATAAATGAGTTAATATATTCTTTATCTGCTAAAAATTGCCAAATCAATATAAATAATACGAATATTAATAATTGTGTGTATAAAACGACTTTTTTATTTCTTTTTTCTTTTTTAATATATTTTTTTTGGTCATCACTCATAAGTATCTATCTCTTTCCAAAGAATATCATAATACTTAGCAAATTCTTTTGCTTTTCTATTGTGAATAGGATTTCCCTTATTACTTAAATTTATTTCATGAACGTTTTTGATTAAAGCTGGTCTTTTTGATAACACTATTATTTTATCTGACATAGATATTGCTTCTGCTATATCATGTGTAACCATAAGAATAGTCTTATTTTCATTCCTAATTATCTTATACACATCATCGCTCACTTTTAATCTTGTTTGGTAATCTAATGCCGAAAATGGTTCATCAAGTAAAAGAATATCTGGTTTTGTGGCTAATGTTCTAATTAATGCTACTCTTTGTTTCATACCACCTGATAAAGATGAAGGATTTTTATCCTTAAATTCATATAAATCATATTTCTTTAATAAATCTATAACATATTCTTTATTTTCTTTTGACATTGTTTTAGTAATTTTTAATCCTAATAATGCATTTTCATAAATAGTTAACCATTCAAACAATGCATCACTTTGAAGCATGTAACCTAACTTTATATTATTATCTAATATAATATCTCCTTTGTAGCAATTGTCTAATCCTGCAATAATATTTAATATGGAACTTTTTCCACATCCAGAAGGGCCTATAATTGAAATGAATTCTCCTTGGTTTACAACAAAAGAAATATTATTTATAGCTAATGTTTCACAATTTAATGAGTGATATGTTTTTGACAAGTTATTAACAATTAAAACATTATTTATTAAATTCATTTGTTATTAAAATATTACTATCAATTTTATTTTCTATAGTCTTTCCATAAATCATTATATCTTGTAGTCTATCATAATCTTCTATATTTACATAAGTTGAAGTGTACCATGAATCAGCTTTTTTGTATCTGTCGACTAATATAATTAAATCACTTAATGATGTGTCAGGAAATTGTCCTATAATAGATTTGGCTATTTCTTCTGAATCATTATTATTAACAAATTCCAATCCTTTATTAATAGCATTATTAAATTTTTGGATTATATTTTTATTATTATTAATAAATTCTTCCTTTGCATAAAACGCAGTGTAAGGAACTACTCCTGATATACTTCCTAATGATGATAGAACGCATCCTGCTTTACTTTGTTCAACTTTCAATGCATTTGGTTCAAATAAATTAACAAAATCTCCCTGTTTACCAATAAATGCACCTGCTAAACCACTAAATTCTATTGACGTATCTATAGTGAGATCATTTTCACTTATACCTGATTCTTTCAATGCATATTTAAACATTAGTAATGGCATACCACCACTTCTACCAGCTAATATTTTTTTTTCAATTAGGTCATTAATTTTAAAAGTGTTCTTTAAGGAACAATCTCCTACTATAAATTGTCCATCTCTTTTAGTTAAAGATGCAAATGTTATTAGTTTGGTATTAGAATTATTATATACATATATAGTTGCTTCTGGTCCGCTAAATCCTATCTGTGCATCTCCAGATAATATTGAAGCAGCAACTTTATCAGCTCCTGGTGTTAAAATCAATTCTAAATTTATTCCTTCTTCTTCAAAATAGTTGTTTTCAATAGCAGAATATAGTGGTGAATAGAATACAGAATGTGTTACTTCTGATAATGTAATTTTTGTATTTTCATTTTCCTCTTTAATACAATTGTAAAAAAATGATATTGTAATAATTAACATAACTGTAATTAGAATAATAATTATTTTTTTCATTAAACCTCTCTTTCACGATTATTATATGTATAATATTTGATAATGTTATATAGTAAAGTGTATACTTAATGATATTTTATTGAGATTTTGAAAATTTTATTTTATAATTATATTAAGAATGGAGGTTATTATGAATAATGGACAATTTCTAAATAATATGCCTAATGCTGACAAAGATGGTATTAATGCTGGTGTAAACATAGGAAATGTTAATGCACTTAAAAATACTGATGTTGGTGTTTTAAGAAACAAAAAGGATAAAAACAAATCAAAATACACTCGTACTACTAAACCAGATGGTACTGTTGTTGAAACAATTAAGATGAATAAAGACAATTCTTCAAAAGGAATAGTTGATGTTAATACTGATGGCGTAAATGTTGACAACGTTGGTGTTAAAGCTGGAATTGGAGAAAAATCTCAAGAAGATGCTGTTGCCTTTGTTGATTCTATTTGGGGAAGTAAACAAGCTGCTGGTAAAAATGCTGACAGAAGAACGTTAGAAGCTCAAAACGATTTAGCTGAATTTAGAAAAACAAGAGAACAACAGATGCAAGCTGATAATGAAAAAAGGAAAAGTAAACAACAAAGGATGTCAATGTAATGGATGACAATTTCAAAAAGGCTTATTCTAACTTAGATGTAAATAATAAAAGAAATGAATTAAATAATGAAATGAGATTTGTTTTTGGAATTATTAAAGCACTGAGATCTGCACTAGAATTAGATGAAGGAAAATCCGATATTAAAAATTATGATATTAATGTTGATAATGAGTTAACGGAATCACAGTTGTTAGATTTTTATTATGAAGATTTTTATGACATTCAAAAAGAAGTCTTGGATATAGCTGATGCGATATTTAATAAAGATGAGTAATCATCTTTTTTTCTATGAAAATGATTGAATGCATGTTATAATATTTTAGTATTAGAGGTTAAAATGATATTAAATAAAGAACAAATTGAGGCAGTTAATTTTAATGAAGGGCCATGCATTGTTTTAGCAGGCGCTGGTTCTGGTAAAACTAGAGTGTTAACAGAAAGAATTATAAGATTAATAAATGATGGAATAAGACCCCAAAATATTTTAGCAATTACTTTTACTAACAAAGCAGCAAAAGAGATGAGGACAAGAGTAGAAGTAAAACTAGGTATAGTGGCTAATGACATATTTATTGGGACTTTTCATTCTTTTGGTTTAAAAATAATTAGAGAAAATTATTCTGAGTTGGGTTTTCAAAAAAATGTTAATATCTTAGATTCAGATGATTCTAAATCTATTGTTAAAAGGATTTTAAAAGATGAAGGATATAATAGTGAGGATTATGATTTAAAACATATTATATCAAGAATAAGTATGGCTAAAAATGAAGGATTATCTCCTGTTGAATATTCAAATATTTTTTTGAATGACGAAGATAGGGTAATATCTAATATTTATAGTGAATATATAAGTTTGTTACATACTAATAATTCAGTAGATTTTGATGATTTACTTATTAAACCTGTTGAATTATTTAAATCCAATAAAGATGTGTTATTAAAATATCAAGAACATTTTAAATATATTTTAATTGATGAATACCAAGATACTAATAATATTCAATATGAATTATGTAAATTACTTGCTTCAAAATATAAAAATATATTTATTGTTGGTGATATGCAACAAAGCATTTATGCTTGGAGAAATGCTGATTATAAAAATCTTATTAAATTTAAGAATGATTATAAGAATTGTAAAATTATTAAACTAGAGGAAAATTATAGAAGCACAAATATTATTTTAAAAGCTGCTAATTCAATTATTAAAAATAATGTTGAGGGGGAAAAACTAAATTTATGGTCTTCTTTTGGCGAAGGAGATAAAATTGATTATATAAGATGTGATGATGAAATAAATGAAGCGTCATTTGTTACTAAAACTATTTCCTCACTTGTTTCTTTGGGATACAAC
Organism: uncultured Clostridium sp.; assembly: GCA_964545285.1. Classification (GTDB taxonomy): domain Bacteria; phylum Bacillota_I; class Bacilli_A; order RF39; family UBA660; genus CAG-1000. Next base: position 11,121 of record CAZJEW010000013.1, on the reverse strand, counting down.
TATGATGATTTTGCAGTATTATATAGAACAAATGCTCAAAGTAGAACAATTGAAGAAGCTTTTGTAAAATCCAATATTCCATATAATATAATAGGTAGTTATTATTTTTATAATAGGAAAGAAATTAAAGACATAATAGCATACTTAAATATTATTTATAATAAGGATGACAATGTTAGTTTAGAAAGAGTAATAAATGTACCAAAAAGAGGTATAGGTAATAAGTCTATTGAAGATTTAAGAAAAAAATCTAAAGAAATGGGAGTATCAATGTTTGATTCAATCTCTGATGGAAAGATGTTAATATGGAAAAATATGATGTCAGATATTATCACTAAATCTAATACATTTAGTATTAAAGATATCGTAGAAGAAGTATTAAATACAACTGGAATAAAAAGTGAATATGAAAACAGTGATGATCTTGATGATCAATTAAAACTAGAAAATTTAGAAGAATTTAAAAGTTTAGCTATTTCTTTTGAAGACAATGGAATATATGATTTAGAATCTTTTTTAGAAAATATTCTTCTAGTAAGTGATAGAGGTCAATATAAAGAAGATAGTAAAAGAGTAAGTTTAATGACATTACATTCTGCTAAGGGATTAGAATTTAAAGTGGTTTTTTTAGTTGGTATGGAGGAAGGCATTTTTCCACATATGAGATCTTTTGATATACCAAGTGAAATGGAAGAAGAAAGAAGACTATGTTATGTAGGTATAACTAGAGCAAAATCTAAATTATATTTAATAAATGCTAAAAGAAGAACATTATTTGGAAGAACTACCTCTAATTTGCCTAGTAGATTTATAAAAGAAGTCGACAAAGAATTATTAAATATTGAGATAAAGGAAACTATTAATAACAAAGTTATTGGAAACATGTATAATGATTCTACAAGTATTAGAAGTGGGGATCATGTTAATCATAAAATATATGGAGATGGTGTTGTTATTTCGGTAAATGCAGGTATTGCAACTATAGCATTTAAACACGGAATTGGACTAAAACAAATAGCAGCAAATCACAAAAGTTTAATAAAAAAATAGGGCTACATAAGCTCTATTTCATTGTCTTTAAAATTAACGTTTAAGAATTTCCTACTTGATAAATAATCACACATATGAACAAATCTTTCATATTTAGATGTTGGGCTTCTTAATATTTCATTACCATTATAATCTGTTGTCCATGGTCCCATATGAGTTTCTATGCATTTAGTAATAAAATCTATTTCGTCATTATTTAGTGTTAATTTACTTTTATTATCTTTAATAAAAGTTGCCATTAAAATTGGATGATCAAATTTTGTATATTCAGATTTTATTAATCCACTTTTTAATCCATCATGTAATATAATTGACATAAGTAATAAATCTTTTTCAGTATCATTGAAATTTTGTAAAGAATTATTATTAAATAATTCAACCGCTATTCTGGTTGCTACTTTAACATGTCTTACTAAACCACCATCTCCAAGAGAAAAAGCAGGATGGTATTTACCAGTAGATGAAGCTGGTACTTCATAAATATAATCTGGTAATAGATTTAATAATATTATTAAATTATCTCTTATTCTTTTATCTTTTATATAATTTATTTCTGTGTTAAAAACATCACTTTTCATTTAATACCTCTATGAATTATGATATCATATAATTATGAAAAATGAAATTGTAAATTTGAGTAAAAAAATTGGTGTTGATTTGATTGGGTTTACTGATTTAAAATGTAGTGAGTATTTAGAACATAAATATATTTTACAGGAGAAATTGGATTATAAATGTAGTTTTCAAGTTGGTGATATTACTGACAAAATGTTAACTAATAAAAAATATGAAAAATACAAAACAGCAATAGCGATAGGATTATCTTATCCAAAAATTAAAAGTGATAAAATACATCTTGGTTCTTGTTCTTGGGGTATTGATTATCATATTGTATTAAAAGAAAAGTTGGATATTATAGGAAATCTTTTAAATGACAAAGGTTATATATATAAAGTATTTGTTGATAACAATCAATTGGATGAAAGATATATTGCATATAAAGCTGGACTTGGATTTTATGGAAAAAACAATTTATTAATTAATAAGAGATTCGGTTCTTATTTCTTTATTGGTATTATTTTAACTGATATGGTATGTAAATATGATAAAATATGCAATGATGAATGCTTTAATTGTAATAGGTGTATCCTTGCATGTCCTACAAAAGCAATTAGCTTTAAAGGAATATTAAATGCTAAGAAATGTCTTAGTTATTTAACACAAAAGAAAAATGTTAGCGAAAAAGAAAGCGAAACATTTAATAATTGTATTTATGGGTGTGATATATGTAGTGAAGTATGTCCGCATAATGATAATGTTAAAAGTGATAATTTTAAATCATTAGGTAATGAAGAAATAGATGCAAATTCATTTCTTAAAATGTCTAAAGATGAATATGATAAAGTATATAGTAAAAATTCATGCTACTGGAGAGATAAAAATATTTTAGATAGAAATATTGAATATTATGAGAAAAATAAATTGAATAAAAAATAAAGATATGATAAAATATATTTGTAATAGGAGGCTTTCATGAAAAAAATCATTATAGAAAAAAATGATAGAAAAATTGGAATTCGTAATTATTTTATAGTACTTGTTGTTTCTGTTTTAACTATTGCATTAACTTTATATGTTAGATCTTTTATAATTAATTATAGAAATTGTGCTGTAAGTGAGAGTATCTTTTCTTCTGAAGTTCAAGAGATAAATATGGTTGATATTGATTATATGATTCCAGAAACTGGCGAATGCATTATTTTAGTTAGTTATACTGGTAATATGAAAATAAATTCTATGGAGAATACTCTTTATAAAAATATTGAAAAAACATCATTAAAAGAAAAAATAGTTTATTTAAATGTTGATGATTATTTAGTAGACAGTGAATATATTAAGATATTAAAAAATAAATTTCCTTCTATAGAATCAGAAATTAATACTGCTCCATTATTTATATATGTTAAAAATGGTGAAGCAATAGAAGCAATGAGTAGTGAACTTAAATTAGTTGATTATAAAGTGTTTAATAAATTAGTAAATAAATATGAGATAGAGTAATTTCATATTTTTTTTTGCCATAAAATGTGTTATTATATTGTTAGTATAGGAGAGTAATATGAAAGAGTACATTGTACTTTATTATACTGATAAATCTCTTGTATTTGATTTTAGAGTTCTTAATGAAGATGAGAGAGAGTACAAAAACAAAAATATCTTTTATAAAGATAGTCTTTTTTATACTTTGAAATATTTTAAAAAAAACATTAATGAAATAATCAATCTTATTAAAGATAAACAATATGAAATAGATTGGTTTATAGTAATGAGAATTTTAACATTTAGATATGTGGCTATTATTATGAATGAATTGAAACTATCTAAACTTAGATTATTATTTAATTCGACATTATCTATTGAAGATTATAACATTTTGTTAACAATAGAATCTCTTAGAAAAATAGATTGCTATTTTATGCCTGATTTTATGGTGGATAAATTTAATGATGAAAACATCGATGTTAAATTAAATAACACATATAAAATCTCAAATAATTTTATTTTGGAGCAGGATTCATTAGATTATGATGCCTTATATTACAAAAAGAGTATAGTTATTAAAAAAGAGTATGATGGATTATTAGATGATATTAAAGAATTTTTAAGGATTAATTATAATTTAAGTTCTATTGATATATATATATATTCTAAAGAAATAATTGAAAAAATAGTTGAATATGTTAAAAATGATGAATCAAAAAATGTAGTTGTTTTATTACATCAGTCTTCAGATAAGGGAAATTTCATTGGAGAAAACTTCGTTTGGTTAAAAGGATTAAATGAGGAATGCAAGCAAGAATTATCTTGTGAATTTAGAATTTTATATTCAAATAATTTTATAAAAAATAATTTATTTAAACAATTATCATTTAATAATTTAAAACTAATTAGCATTTTAGCAATTTATATATGTAGTGCTGGATTTATAATATATAAATCATATTCATATGTAGAAAAATTAAATAGTGATAAAGTCGTTACTGATTTAATAAATGAAAGTGCAAATAGTTTAGATATTAATGAGGAATTAAGTGGTATAGATGTAGATTTACCTGCTGGTGAAGAAGAAATAGAAGTGGATAAATATAAAATAGAAAATATCATGAGTTCATTAAAAAAAACCAATAATGAAACGGTGGGATATTTAGTTGTTAATGAAACTAATATAGCTTATCCTGTAGTTCAACATTCAGATAATAGTTATTATTTGAAAAGAGATTTCTATAAAAATTCTACAAGCATGGGATGGATATATTTGGATTATAGAAATAGTAATAATAATTTTGATATGAATAATGTCATATATGGACATAGTATGAAAAATGGTACTATGTTTGGTACATTAAAAAAGGTTTTAAGTTCTAATTGGAGAAAAGATCCAAATAATATGATTATTTCTTATGATACAACATATGGTAGTTATAAATTTAAAATTTTTTCAATTTATAAAGTCGATTATACAACAGATTATTTGAAAATAAATTTCGATAGTGAGAATGAATTTAATGATTTTGTAAAGATGATAAAAGATAGAAGTATCTTTAATTCAAATGAAAATGTTAATTACGGTGATATTATTTTAACATTATCTACATGTACTGGTACTTCTAATCAAAGATTAGTTGTTCACGCCGTAATGCAGAAGGTTGGTGAATAGATGAAAAAAGTTATTTGTGTTTTAATTCTTATAATGATTCCGAATGTTATATTTGCTGAATGCAATTATACGCGTGAAGTCGAATTAGGAAAGCTTGCAAGTAAAATTACGTATGATAGAAAATATAGTAAAGAATCTGGTACATTTACTGTAACTCTTTATAATGTTATTCCACAATTATATATTACTTACGATGGTACAGTATTAAATGGGGACGATAATAATGAAATTGAAGTATCAAGTATACAGGAAGGAACTTATTTAAATTTTGTTGTTTATTCTGCAGAAGGTACTAGCTGCTATTCATCTTTGTTAACTATTTATGTCACATTGCCTTATTATAATGTTTTTTATGGAAGTGAAGAATGTGATGGTTATGAAGATATTTTAACTGTATGTTCATCTCAGTTTACTTCATATCAAGTGACAAAGAAAATATTAAACGATGCTATAAATAATTATAACAATAAAATACATAATGATCCTGTAGTTCCTGATGATAAAGATACATCAATAATAAGTGGAATTAAAGAATTTATTTCGTTGTGGGGAATGAAAATATTATTAGTTGTTGTTACGATTGGATTATCTATATGGTATTTTCAAATTAAATTAAGAAAGACAAAACATGGTATTTAATATTATATTTTTTCTTTCTTTTTATTTAATAATAATGTATAATGGAAATATAGTAGGTGAGAATATGAAAAAGGTAATGATAGTATTGATTACAGCAATAGTATTGATGACAAATGTTGAAGCAACATGTTATGATAAAGAAATAAATGATTGGTCTGAATCTTTAGAAATAAAATTTGAAGAAGTAAAGAATGAAGAGTATCCATACTCTTACTTATTAATGTTAAATAATCCTAGAACGGATATAAGAGTAACAGCTAAAGACACATATAGTAATGGAACATATGATGTGGAATATGATACAGATTTTAAAAACTATGTTGTAGGATCTGAAATTCATTTTATAGATAAAGAATATACTTTTACAATATATATGAATGATAATGCGGAAAGTTGTGGTGGAGAAAAGTTAAGAACAATAAAGTATACTGTTGCAAAATATAATGAATATAATGATACTGTATATTGTGAGGAAAATCCAGATGCTGATATTTGTGGATCATATACAAAAGTAAATGAAGATGATGCCGATAAAATAAAAGATAAAATTGAAGAATATTATAATAATAAAATAGAAGAACAGGTATTAGCAGGTAAACCATGGTATGTAAAAGTTTGGGCAATGGTAAAAGAATATTCATTATATGTGATTATTCCAATAGTAATAGTAGCAATAATATATAGTGTAATAATATATATAGCAAAGAAAAGAAGTGAAAAAGAATGAAAAATAAGTATATAATTTTCACTGTTTTTGTATTTATATTTTTGATAAGTAATGTAAGTGCAATAACAGGTTCGGGAAGTTCAGGAAAGAGGATATCTATTTATCCTGCAGGAGATAAATATTGTGAAAATAGTGATACATCAGGGTATTATACTGGAGGTGGAGTATTCTTAAAAGATTCAACTGAATCAGAGTCAAAAGAAAGTGATCCAATAGTATCAGAAGAGGTGTATGAATCAAAGAACTTAGCTCAAAATGCATGTTCAAATTTTTCGTTGGAGAATAAAGATCAAGAATATCTATGTAAAGAATATCCAGAGACAACTGCATATGCATGTAATGGTACAATAGAGGCATTAAGTGGTACAAGTAATGAGTATTTAGAAAAATATATAACAGGTGGTTTAATGTTTGCAACGGAAACAGATTGCTTAACTAATTGTACTGGAACATGTTCTTTGAAAACTGGTTATTCATATAAATATGTTAAAACAGAAAAACAAACTAATAGTAATGGAATAATAGCAGAAATAGGTGGAAGAAGATTTACTACATATGATTCTGGTAGTGGTTTAGATGCATTTTGTGTTCAACCATCTAAGTCTTTTCATTGTCCGCAATATTACACATCGTCAAAAGAACTAATACCTCAATATTGTGAAAACGATCAATTAGATTTGTCAACTTGTGGGGATGATTTTTATGGAGATTATAAATGTGGACTAGCATATATAGCATTGAAAGCAACAGGAGGAGGAAAAACAGAAAGTGATGCTGTGAGTAATGGTACATTAAGTGATGATGAATATGCAGCAGCAGATATGGCAATGAGAATGTGGGCAGCAGATAAAGGGCAACTATCAGGTATGAATGCCCCTACTTTTAGATTGACTGGTGGAGATACAACTTCAATTAATTTTTATGGAATAACAGCATTAAGAGTTGAAGAAGATGCAAATTATTTAGAATATGGTTTATCTTGTTCAAAAACATCAAAAAATAATGGTGTAATGTGCGATTATAATAATTATACATTATATCGTAAAGCAATTGAATTATATAATGATGCACTACATGTTAATGAAAATGATGAAATAGTGCAAAAAATAGTTGATTCAACTAATAGAGTACCAAAATTAATAACTCAAACACTATCAGACAATGGAAATACTGTAACAGTAACTAATCCAACAAATAAAACGTGTAACATTGTAGATGAAAACTGTAGGGTAAAAATTACGTTATATGATGTAAATGGTAATGAGGTTCCATCAGATAGTCAATATTGTGATAAAAATTATTGCTATGCTAAATATACAACAGAAAATTTATGTAAAGATAGTGAAAAAAATGAATCTACTATAAAAATAACAATAGAGAATTTTACTATTGATAGTGGACTTTTTAAAGAGTATCGTCATTGTACAGATCCAACAAATAATCAAATTATGTTTTCTATAGAAGCAAAAGGACATGTTGATACTACAAATGTATATATAAAAACATTTTCAACAAAAGTGTCATGTGAATGTGCAGACGATTCAGGAACATTACAATCAGATACTGATAGTAAGAAATTATGTGTTAATTATAATGAATTAAATAGTAGTTCAGAAGATTATGATGGATATGAAGAAGGCCACGTAAAAGACCCATCAATGTCAACAATATTAAATTCTTGTTCAGGAGAAAAATATTTTAGAGCAACTGAATATGAAACTGATAGTGATACATGTAAAATATATTGTAGAAATGAAATTACATTTTATATGGCAAACAAAGAAAAAGTATATTCAGGAATGCAATTTAGGTATGAATTAGAAGAAAAAATCACAAATAATTTAAACAGTGATCAGCACTTAACAGCAATAGTATTACAACAAAAACAATGTGTGTCTGAAATAGATTATGATAAATGGCAAACTAAATACCAAAGTGCCTTAGTTGACGTTGCTAATGCATGGAACGAATGGAAAAAATGGGATGTTTTAAAATATAGACAAGAAAATGTAACAAATTATCCTGGGCAAAGAACGGTAGAACTTGGCTGTACAGCAAATAAAGATGCTTATGATAAAAAAGATAATGCTGTTTTCTCAAGTGGAACAGATGCTGCAAATAAATGTGTAGAACTTGGAGGTGATGTTAAACCTTCTAATAGTTGGCCAGATGGATCAGTGGCATATAAATATTGTGATGAAATAAATGGTTTAATAAGAGATTATAATGATGTAGATTCAGTGCCATCTGTTGATCCAAACGGTAATGGACTCGCTCAAAACTCATCTGAAGGTATTTGCATTCCAAAATGTTTGACTCAATTTTATTGGTGGGGTAGAAGATATCATGACTTTAATTATGACACCGGTTCGTCGACAAGCCCATTACCATATTCGAGTTGGTATGAAGAAGGAACTATAGGAGTTTCTAATTATTCATGTAACATGGTAATGTATTATGAACTTGCTGGAACAAATACTATTTCTAAATATTCTAAGACTGAACTTGATGGTTTTTCATGCGATTCAAGAGACACTGGATATTGGTGTTCTAGTGTTAATAAGATTAGTAAAGATTATTATTTAATGACAAGCGAACCTATTTTAATAACTTCTGATGTAACTGCTCTCTCTAAGACTTTTATTACAGAAATGCATAATAAATATGATCAAAAATATGGTGATGTTATTCTAAAAGATAATAATGGTAATTTAATATATGAATCATTATTTTATTTTAATACCAAAAATTTTTATTATGATTTAGAAAATGGTCCGGACAGTAAATGTACAGATGGTGTAGATGGCGATATTGGATATGTTATTGAACAAGAGGAAATAGCTAGACTAGCATATAATAAAGCACAAGCTGCTGTTCAAAAATTATTGACAACATTACAACAATGTAATATGTATGGAAGTGGACTTGAAACGGATTCGGAACCAGATATAAAATATTATGCTTTAACAAAGTCATCCAAACCTGGTTCGTCAGAACCTACTTATCCTGGAAGTGGAAGTGGTGATAGTGGTAACACAGGTGCTGATGAAATATCTGGTGGCAATGAGGCAACAAAGGTTGGACCTGGGACTGAAGGTTCATCTCCAGAACCTGGGACTGAAGGTTCATCTCCAGAGGCTACAAAAGATGCAAGCAAGTATAAAAACGTAAGTTCAGATGCAACTGAATATTCTGCTTCATCTTTAGAATCAAATGTAACAGATGAATATGCAGTATTGGAAGTTACAAGTACAGCAAATTCAAAAAGTATTAAAAGAAAAATATTAAGTGGAGCTTCATGTATAGATGATGATAGTTGCGTAGAATTAGATTTAAAATATGATGATGTTTATGGAAAAGATTTAACAACTTATAATAAGGTAACTGGAATAGTTAAAACTGATGACTTATACAATGTTTATTGCGATGATACATTAGAAAAATGTTTTAGAGTTGCTAGTGTAACGGAAGATGAAACTAAAAATGGTAATTGGGAAAATGTTCCAAATTTAGAGGATAATAAAACAAAATCAAGGAGAATAGTGTGTGATATTACAGCTGATGATCCAGTAGATCATTTTTGTGAGTATGTTAATACAGCTATACCTGATAATAATTATGTCTCATTTAAAGTAACAACTGAAGTGGATTTTTACAGACCAAAGAATTATTATGTAAAAGCATTTACCGGAGAAGTAGTTGAAACTAAGTCAACAACAATGCTAAAAACTAATAATTATACATCTTTAGGAAAGAATATTTATCCTGTATCTAATAATGCTGAAGCTGGGCTTCATTCAGTAGAATATACATTTTCTAATTTAGGAATAAGTAAATTCGGAAGCAAAGCTGTTGATTTAGATAAATATGAATATGAATGCTCATTTGAAATATATAATAATACTACTGGATATAATTGTACAGTTCAATATGATTCAAATGGGAATCCAATACCAAGTGCATGTTCTAATTTCTGCTTTTATGTTGAGGATACAGTACCTAATTTAGAGTGTATTGAATGGTTAAATACAGATGCATCAAAGGGATATGGTTTTGTATTTAGGAATGTAGAATTAAGTAATCTATTTCCAAGTGAAAGGTCTTATGGAAACAATTGGACTCAAGCACAAGAAATAATTGATGAGATACAAAATGCTGGAGATGATGTATATTTAAATAGTGATCATTTAGAATTAAGTGTTACATTAACGACAGATTCAATAAAAAAGATTAGGGAATATAATAGATATAAGAATACAAACTCAGGTGGTTACTTAGATAATTCTTTAATAAATTGTACGCTAGATACTAGTATAGACGGAGTGAACAATAGATTTAGTAATTGTAGAAGTACATTTATAAATGAGTTAGTAAGTGGAAGCGGTACGTTAGGCGTAGGAATTAATAGTGTAACAAGAAGAGGGAGTGAGGCAAAATGAAAGAAGCATTCTGGGGATATTTATTAATATCATTAGGACTATTTATAATAGCTGTACTATTATTAGTGCAAAGACTCACTACATCAAATGAAGAGGACTTTTATTTAACAAGAGAAGTGTTAGAAGCATCTATGATAGATGCAGTTGATTATGGGTCATATAGATTAACTGGAAGAGTAGTAATGTCGGCTGAAAAGTTTGAAGAAGTCTTCATTAGAAGATTTGCAGAAAATGTTACAAATAATAAATCATATACATTAGAATTTTATGATATATATGAAGATCCTCCTAAAGCAACTGTTAGAATAAGAACAGGAAGTGGTACGACAGTATTAAATTCAGATTCGTTTGGAATAAGTGTTGATACAATATTAAGTGGAATACTAGAAACGATTGAAGCTACGGGCAAAACTGAAGTATCAAAAGGTGAAGTTTCATCAATAACAGAACAAGATACATTAGATACAAATTTTAATGAAGTATCTGAGTATGATTGGGGAGACGATTTTTAGAAATAGCGAAAAAGAAGTTAAAATAGTTGTTTTTAA
>CAZJEW010000012.1:0-32015 GCA_964545285.1 uncultured Clostridium sp. | reverse complement strand
TCGCCCCATGTAATATATTACAGAACTTATGTTCTGTTTTTGTTTTGAATTTATATAACTATAAGTTATAGCAACACAATAAAATATATACTTGACATTATAACAACGTAATTGTATTATATTTTCATTAGGGGAGGAAACGATGAAAGATATAAATTTAAATTCGTTAAAAATATTCTTAGCAGTTGCAACTTCGACCAGCTTTTTAGAAGCTTCAAACAAATTATATATTTCACAACCAGCTATTAGTAAAAGTATTAATAAACTTGAAGAAGAATTAGGAACCTCTTTGTTTTATAGAGCAAACAAAGGAGTTACACTTACATCAGATGGCGAAATATTATTAAAATATGTAAAAGATTCGCAAAACTTATTACAAGCTTGCGAAAGAATGTTATCTACAAATAATAATATAGAAAATGGAAGTATTGTTATTGGTGCTCAATCACACTTGGTTAGAAATTATTTACTTGATAAAGTATCTTTATTTAGAAAAACACATCCTAATGTAACATTTAAAATATTGGATTTATCTACTTTAGGATTGCTGGAAGCTCTTGAAAAACATATAGTAGATTTTGTTATAGATAGTTCTCCTATAGTAAGTACATATAATAATATTAAGATATTACCTATATTTTCATTAGATACATGTTTTATTAAGTCTAAAAACAATAAAAATAATATTAAAACTATATATAATATAAGTAAAGAAATAATTATATTACCTGTTGAAAGAAGCTCACTTCGAAAAATATTAATCAAAACATTAGAAGAAGAAAGCAAATTAATCAATCCATCTATTGAATTTGAAACAGAAGAATTAATAATTGAATCAGTAAAAAAGAACATGGGTGTTGGTTATGTTGTTAATGGTAAATCTATGGAAATAGAAAAAGATTCTATTGATGTAATTAAATTAAATAAGAAATTACCAAGTATAGAAATAAATTTAGTTTATATTGAATCTTCATTAACTAAATTATCAAGACTTTTTATTGATGATCAGATAACAAAAATGTAGGTGTATATGAAAAAGAATAAGAACGATAATTTAATTAATATATATAAAAATATATATGATTTAAAAAGTATTAAAATGGATTTTGCTACTGATGATATGCATTTTTTACCATATTATTATGATAAAATATATTTAATAAATAATAAAGAGATGATTACATATTATTCTTCTATGTCTAATAATATTATTAGTTATGTAAAAGATATTGAATTAAAATATAATGTTAAAATATTAAATTGTTTTCCTATATGTTTTACAAAAAGCGGAATAATATTATCATGTAAGATTACAAATGGAAGTGATAATTTAGTATCTGTAGATTCTAAAAAATATAATGAAATTATTAAAGTTAATAATTCTTTTAATAATAACTACAATTATGAATATGAAAAAGAATATTATATTACTGAAAAATACTATAGAAGATATAATTTTTATAGAAAGTTTATTAAGAAATATTGGTTAACAGAAAAAAGGAGAAAGAAAAAAGAATTTTTAACTTTATTAAAAAGCATATTAGGTAATTATAATAGTATTATAGATGTATCTTGTGGAGATAATGAAGATATTTTTAAATTATCTATAAAAGCTTCTTTAGTAGTAGGAAATGATATTAATATATCTGAAATAGCATCTTTAAGTATGAAATATACAAATTGTATTTTTACCAATCATAATATTATTAATCTTCCTTTTAAAGAAAGAGTATTTGATGTAGCATATTGTAAAAATACATTTCATCATTTAAGTAATAAAGATGAGATATTAAAAGCAGTTAAATCTATGATTAAAATTGCTAAAAAGGTAATAATAATCGATATAGAAGATCCTAAAAAAACAGGTGGTTTATCAAAATTTTTAAATAAATATTTATATATTAAATATTTAAAAGATAATGGGAAAGATTTTTTATCATTTGAATCATTTAAAAGAATTATAAACGAAAGTGCTAGTGAATATAAAATTCAATATAAGAAATTTAATAATATATTAGGAAATTATATGATAGCAATAATAGAAAGAAGGTAATTATGAGTAGAAGAATAGAAACTGAAAAGAAATATTATTGTTTTGACTCAAATAGTCTATTAGAAAAGGTTAAAGATTTAGGATTTAAAGAAGAAAAAATTAAAGAAGAAACAGATGAATATTTTACAGATATTAATAGTGAATATATTAAAAATAGAACATGTCTTAGAATAAGAATTATTAATAATGATAAAATGGAGGTAACATTTAAAGGAAAATCAATAGCTCTCTCAAATACATATTCTAAATTAGAAAGTAATTTTGATTTAGATATTAATAATTATGACAGTATAGTTAATTTATTTTCAGCGATAGGATACTATAGTTATTCAATTGTTAAAAAACATAGAAGTACTTTCTTCATTAATGATTATGATTATAAATATAGTATTATGATTGATAGTATTGAATCGTTAGGTGGATTCGTAGAATTTGAAATATTGTGTAATAATGATGAAACTTATGAGGATGAACTTAAAATTAAATTAGATGATTTTATTAATATGTTTTCTAGTTTAAATCTTGAAGAAGCAAAACTTCCATATAGAGATTTTGTAGCTATTAAGAAATATGAAGAATTGCTACCTAAGAAAGACATTAATGGTATTCATGTTAATTTAGATTATTTTTTTAAGGTGATTGAGAAAGATTTCTTTAAATATTATAAAAAAATATGTAGTGAAACATCTAAAGATATTATGAAATGGGGTATTTATAAAGGTAATAATCTCAATGATGAAGTTATTAATCCAGAATTAAATAATAAAATTAATAATTATTTTGAAAAACTTATTATTAAAGATAGTAATGTATTGTTATTTTTTAAATTAATTAAAGAAGTTAAAAAGAACAATTTAGAAATAATTCTTAGTACTAGGTGTAATAAAATATTTATTGATAGTTTATTAACTAATTTAAAGTCGTTAGCAGACTTTAAAGATATAATATATCTAAATACTAGTAAATCTATATTTACCGAGCTTAAAAGTTATGAAATTGATTTAGAGAACTATTTTAATATAATAAGTAAGAACTTAAAAGAGACTAATTCAAATATATTGATAATTATAAATAATTATAACAAATAAATTTGATATAATTTTTATTTATATCGTGTTGAAAATAATTTCTAATAATAAAAAGTTATTTATATATAAAAATTAAGTATTTGTTTTAAAAAAGTATAAATGATATTATACTTCTAAGGAGGAAAGTATGAAAAAAGTTTTAAAAAAAGCTACTAAAAAAGATAGCAAAAAAATGAAACCAGTTCAAACTTCAAAGATTGAAAATGATTCAGTACTTAAAGAACTTGAGTACTTACTTCAATGCGCATCTGCTGAATGTGGATGGTAATTTATTAGAGGTTAATAATAACCTCTAATAAATATTTGTGAGGTATTTATGAATACAAAAGTAAAAGTTAACATGACATCACTATCTTTTATGATAACTGATAAGTGTAATCTTAAATGTAGTTTTTGTAGTAAAAATGCATTATGTAATAATAATCGATATATGGATTATAATTTTATTGATGAAACTATTAGAGATGCTTTAGCATGGTCAAATATAGAGATTATTAATCTTACTGGTGGTGAAGCTTTTTTACATCCTCAATTAGAAAAAATATTATCTATAATAGATAAATATGGTTTAAAAACAAGAATTAATACTAATGGAATGTTTTTTAATGATAAGAATATTAAACTTTTAGATAAGTTTAATGTTAATCTTTTCACAATTAGTCTTGATAGTAGCAATATGGAAATACATGATAAAATAAGAGGAGTTAAAGGTGCTTTTAATAATACTGTTAATGGTATTAAAACTGCAGTAGAACATGGCTACAAAGTATTTGTAAAGGCAACTATTTCTAATGAAAATGTTGATTATATATTAGATTTAATGAAATTTGTTGATTCTTTAGGAGTTTATGGGTTTAGTTTTGGAAGAGCTATACCTGTTGGTAGAGGAAAAAACTTAGATTATGTAAATATTGATTTTATAAAAAAATATTTTAATATGGGAAGACTAACTAGTGAATATTCTCTTACTAGTAATATACAATTTCTTATAGATGATCCTTTAAGGTTTATGTTTGATGTAAGATCTAGGAAATTACTTAATAGTAATATTAATATTGAAAAAATATGGGGAGGATGTAGTGCTGGTTGTAAGTTTCTTTACATTACTCTTGATAAAGAAGTATTGTCTTGTCCAGTTATTATGGAGCCATGTGGAAATCTAAATAATTGCTCATTAAAGGATATTTGGTATAATTCAAAGCAATTATCTGAATTAAGAACTAGATCAAATCTAAAAGGTAAATGTCAAGTATGCAAAAACAAATATTTATGTGGAGGTTGTAGAGCGTATGCATTGGCTACAACAGGTGATCTATTAGGTGAGGATTTATTTTGTATAATGGAGGGTAGTAATGAAAAAAATTGTTTATATTCATCCTCAAACAACTGAATTGAGAGATTCTCAATTTGTAATTCCAATAGGCATGGTAAATATGAGCAATATAATAAAAAAACTTAATGTTGATTATTTGGCTATTGATATTCCTCTTGAAAAAAGTATTGATCCAAATTTTGATATTGAAGAAGAATTGATTAAAATTAAACCTGATATTGTCTTAATTGATTTACATTGGATGATATATTCATATTCATCAATTCAAATGTGTCATTTATGTAAAAAAATAAATAAAAATATTATTACAATATTAGGCGGAATTACTTCTTCAATATATTATGAAGAAATATTAAGAAATTATTCCTGTGTTAATTACATCGTTGTTGGCTATGCTGAAAATATAATACAAAATTTTATTAATAATTTGATTAATGAAAAAACAGTTGACAATATTTCTAATATTGCTTATTTTGCTAATGATAATGTAATTATTAACAAGAATGATTTACCAAATATTGAATGCAAATTTTATTTATATTCTGACTATGACTTTTTAAAAAATCATAATAAATTATTTTTTAAGCAGGCAAATCACAAAGGTATTCCTATTAGTGCTGCGTTGGCCTGGATTCCAACAGGAAGAGGTTGCTCATATAATTGCTCTTATTGTGGTGGTAATAAAAATATGTTTAAAAAAGTTTTTTGTCAAAATAAAATGATTTCTTACGATGCAAATGATGTTGTTGATTGCATGGAAAAATTGCACGAAAAATATAATGTTAATACGTTCGGGATTACTCATGATTTTTGGATTTTTGGTAAGAATTATTATGAAACTATTATAAATAAAATAAATAATATGAGTTTTAAACCTGGAATATATAATTATTTATTTCAAATGCCTTCAATTGAATACTTAGGTAAGTATATTAAAGTTATTAATGAGGAATGTAGTATAGTAGGATTACCTGTAGTATGTGGTGATGAAAAAGATCGATTTTTAAATGGTAAATATTTCAAAAATAAAGAAATATTTGATTTTTTAAATATATTTATTGGAACGCAAATAAAAATCGAATTATATTTTATAGCAAACCCATTGTATGGTACAAGTAATTTTGATAAAACAATTTCATTTGTTAGAAAAATATTAAAAAAATATAACAAATTACTGAATCTTGAAATATCATGTGGATTTGAAATAATACAACCATATTCCTTAAAACAAGTTAATAATAAAAGTGTTTTAAATAGTTTTAAAGATTTCTATTATAGATATTCTCCTGAATTTTTAATTGACATTAAAAATGGTAGAAATATTGAGTATTTAGTTGGAGAATCTAAATATAATAAGAAATTGTATAATAATCTTAATAAGATAAAGGAGGTTATAAATGAGTATGAAAAAAGTTGATATACTATATATTTGTCCTCCATCTGGAAAACAAAAAGAGTTTGAACTATCAATTGGTATTGCATATTTACAAGCTTATTTAAATAACTTTGGCTATACCAGTAAACAATTAATTCCTAAAACAACAAATTTTAATAATATTATTCAAGAAATAGTTAATATTAATCCTAAAATAATTGGTTTTAGTGTTTATGATATGAATTACTATTATGTTAAAATAATAGCTAAAAAAATAAAGAAGATACTAAATATTCCTATTGTGTTGGGTGGTCCAACTGCAACTTTTTCTAGTTCTAAAATATTTAATGATTTAAATTCAAATATTGACTATACTATAAGAGGATATGGAGAAATACCTACTAAAATGTTATTGGATTTTATTATTAATAAAAACGGAACATTAAATGATATTCCAAGTATTTCATATAAAAAAAACAATAAAATTATCAATAATGCAATTATAGAGATTCCTACTAATATTGATATTTTTCCGTCTCCTTATCTAAGTAATATTAATTTTTTTCCAAGTAGAAAAATCGTATTTTCATCAAGAGGTTGTTATCATAATTGTGTATATTGTAATTGTGCTAGTATGTGTAAGAAAAAAATATATTATCACTCTATAACAAGGGTAATAAGTGAATTACAATATATCGCTGATAAAGAACCTGGTAGCTATGTACTGATTGGTGATGATGCGTTTACTTTGAATATAAATAGGGCAAAAGATATTTGTAGAGAAATTATTAAGAAAAATATTAATTTAAAATTATTTTGTGAGACAAGAGCGGATAGAATAGATTATGAACTATTATTATTATTGAAACAATCTGGATTTATTAAAATTGATTTTGGATTAGAAAGTGCTTCACCTAAAATATTAAGAAATGTCAAAAAAGTTTTCTATAATGATTCTGATATTAATTATCTATCTGAAAAAAAGTTTATTGATAATATGAAAAAGATTATTATGTGTACTAAAAAATTAAAATTAGATCCGATGGTCAATATAATAACAGGTTTACCTGGAGAAACTATAGAAGATGCTAATATTACATTAAATTTTATTAAAAAGTTAAATATTAATTCTTATTCACACAATTATCTCAAAATTTATTCTGGAACAGAAATTTTTAATGAGTATAAAAAGTGGAAATATAAATTAGTTAAAAATGAATTTGTTTTTCCTACTATAGTTAAATATCCATTTGATGTTAAAAAGGTTACCCCACTAAATAATTCTGTTAGTAGAAGTGAAATTGTAAGATTAAAAAAATCTTTTATAGAAATATGGAAAAATAAAAAGTATTATACTTTACAAGATTTATATTCTACTAATTTTAATAATATTGAAATAAACAAAGAAATATTTATTAAAGTTAATAATAAAAAAGAAGAAACATTGTCATTAAAATTTATTGTTACTAACGATATACCTACTAGTAATATAGTTTTTATTAGAAAAAGCAATAGTGAAATTCGATGCTTTAATCATAATGATAGAGAAAATTATATTATAATAAAAATTTTAAAAAATTCAAATTTTGTTATTCCAAATAATTATTATACATTGTTATATGTTGAATATTTAACTTCAAGTATTAGTAAAAAATTTAAATTGTTAAATATAAATCCCTATCTAAATAGGTTTGTTATTATTGAAAATGATATAAAAAAAAGAGAGTCAATTGATGATATTATATTTGATTATTGTATTACATACAATCAAATAGGGAATGAAGAGTTGTTGATAAGATTTGTTAAATATATTTCGTATGATTTTGAAAGCCTAAATATAGAACTTTTTAAAAATATTCTTAATAAAGAAATTTTTAGTGTATGCGAAATAATAATTATTAAAAAGTTTTTAAATTATTATATGTTAGGAGTTGTTGAAAATGAATGAAAAACAAATACTCATTTTTGAACTAACTTCATTATGCAATAGTCATTGTGAAGATTGTTTGAGAGCGGGGATGAATAAAGAAAACTATGTATTAAGTTATGATGATATAATTAAATCTCTTAACGAGATTAAATTATTTTCAAAGAATTTTAATACCTTTGAAATTAAACTTTCTGGTGGTGAACCAACAATATGGAGAGATAAAGAAAAAAACATTAATGATATTATTAATGAATGCAGCAAAATGAATTTCAATTTTGCTTTAGTTAGTAATGGGAAAATATTTGCAAAAGATGAAAAATGTGAAAAATTTTTTGAAAGATTAACTAATGATGATATTAATTATATAAAAATATACATTACAATAGATTCTTTTCATATGAATTACGAAAAGTATAATTCTAATAAGATATTAGATAATTTATTTAAATATAGTGGCAAAATCAATCTGGATTTATATGTTCAATCTACTGTTACAAGAAATAAAAGTGATAATTTACCAATAGAATTTATTGAATATTATTCGAAAAAAGGTGTGAAATTTATTATGAATCCTTTACTTCCATGGGGAAGAGGAGAAAAATTAGAAAGTTCTGTTCCGTATTTGGATTTGAATGATAATAATAAAAAATCATTAGGAGATTATGAAAAATATTACTATATATTAGGATTATCAAAAAAAATTTGGAATAATTATAACGATTTTTCGAATTATAATAATTTAGATTCAATTAAGAAAATTAATTGTTGTGGTAAAACCATTACATTTATGGAGGGAAAGTATTATTATTGTATGCCATGTTCTGGAAAAAATAATTTCGAATTTGCGAATTTAGGTTATTTAAGTTATAAAAAATATACTGAATTTATTTCAAATAATAAAATTGTGTCAAAATTTAAGAAAAATAATTTTAATAATATTAATTTACCATCTAAATGTGCTATTGGGTATGGAGTATGTGATATCTGTCGAAAGGTGGTAGAAAATGATACAAAATATGAACAAATTAGCTGAATTTATTTGTAATTATAGTTGTTGTATTAAGAAAGGCGATAATGTATTTATTAATTATCTTGGATATCCTAATGAGTTTATTAATATTCTTGTAAATTATATAATGAGTATAGGAGCAAATCCAATTTTGATATCATTAACACCTGATGAATTATCTAAGATTATTGTTGACTTGGATGAAGAAAAAGTAAATATACTAAAAGAAAAAAACCTAGCCATATTAAAAAAATGCTCAACATATATTTCACTATTAGGAGACGATGTTTTAGATTTACCATATGATTGTACTGATAAATTACAACTTTATAACGATGTATATAGAAAAGCTTTAAGAAATGAAAGATTAAAAAATTGTAGATGGATTGGATTAAGATTACCAAGTAATGCTCTTGCGAGCAGGTTCAATATGTGTTATGATGATTTTGAAGAATATTATTATAAAGTATGTGGTATGGATTATGTTAAATTAAAAGATGATTATGAATGGTTAAGAGATTTATTATCTAAAACAAATGAAATAAGAATAGTTAGAAGTGATACAAATATTTTTTTTGATAAAACAGGAATAGATGCTAGAATTTTATGTGGTGAAATAAATTTACCTGATGGAGAAATATATACTTCTCCAATTAGAGAATCTGTTAATGGACATATTAAGTTCAACAGTAGATCGATACAAAATGGAAATATGTTTGAAAATATAACTTTAATGTTTAAGAATGGAAGAGTGATTTATAGTTCTTCAAATAATGATGAACTATTAAACGTAATATTAGATACTGATTGTGGTAGTAGATATATTGGAGAATTTGCAATTGGTATTAATCCTTTAATACAAAAACCTTCAGGAATAATTTTATTTGATGAAAAAATATTAGGCTCAATTCACTTTGCTTTAGGGCAGTGTTATAAAGATGCGTATAATGGTAATGATAGTAGTCTTCATTGGGATTTAGTACAATTACATCATAATGACTATGGAGGTGGAGAAATGTTTTTTGATAAGAAACTCGTAATGAAAAATGGAATATTAGTTAAAGAAAGGGAATAGTTTATGAATATTAATGAAATTAAGAAAGATAGAATGAAAGTTAAATATGCAAAACAAATATCTAAATGGAATTATGAAGGTGAATATATTGATTATAATTTACCAAGTTATGATGAAATGAAATCAAAAAAATATGGTATGACTAATAAAGAAAAGTTTAATAATTATATAGTATACTATATTAATAATGAAGTAATTGCATATGTCAATATGAAAGATATGAATAATAAAAAATTATATATAGGAATTGGATTAAAGCCATCTTTCTGTGGCAAAGGTTTAGGAAATTATTTTTTACATGATAGTTTAAAAGAAATGGATGAAAGATTTCCTAATTATATTAAATATTTAGAAGTAAGATCATGGAACCAAAGAGCTATTAAAGCATATGAAAAAGTTGGATTTAGGATTACTAATAATGTTATTAAAAAAGATAGATTAGGTAATGATACAGAATTTATTGAAATGGAATTATAAATTAAAATGAAATATAAACCAAATCCTTATGCGGTATATCTATCTAGCAAATGATGATATTAGTGAAGTGGTTAACATTGTGGATTGTTGTTCCGTTTTTCTAGAGTCCGATTCTCTCATGTAGTCCCATGTAATATATTACAGAACTTAAGTTCTGTTTTTGTTTGTTATAAATAATATCGTAATAATATACAGGAATGATTATTGTTTTTTAAATTGTATATTATATAATACAATTATTATTTTTAAATAAAACATTATTGAAATGATAGAGGAAATAAAATGAATTTAATTCTTATGAGACATGGAGAAGCAACTGATAACGTTAATGAAATAATTTCTGATAGAGAAATATATTGGTCAGCATTAACACAAAATGGAGTTTAAACTACTGTTGAATCAGTAAAATCTTTACCAAAATCAATTAATAAAATTTATGTGTCTCCTTTTCCAAGAACTGTTGAAACTGCACATTTTACTTTTGAAAAATATCGTAAAGTTGAAGTGATTATTGATAACAGATTAATGGAGATTATTTTATTAGATTTGGAAAATGTGGAGAAAATAAATATGATATCGAAAATAGATTGTGTGAATTTTTAATCGATGTATATAATAATAATTTTGATTCTAATACTATTTTAATTATTTCACATGGTTCAATTACTTCTTATATGAAACGTTTATTAAGTATTAAGACTCCACATATTAAAACTGGAAAAATGGAAGAATTTATCGATGTTGATTTTAATCCACTTTTTACGTATTGTAAACTACTTAAAAAGATTAAACTATATAAAATTAAAGAAAGAGTAAGCCGAATTGAATCATTAAATATAAATATTACTTTAAAAAAGAGTATAATTAATATGGCAAAGAAAGAATTTAATAATATAGAATTTCCAGTCTTTTTGGTATAAATCCAAGTTTGCAAAAAGTACAATTTATTATATATTCTGGTAAAGAAGTTTTTGCTAATGATCATTTTTATTATCCATGGGATATAAATAATAAAGCTAAATTTTGTTCATACTTGTTGCATTATAAATTTTTACCTGGTGATAAGGAAAAATATGAAGCATTTGTTAAAGATGGTAGACATTGGAACAATTCTCATGAGTATAAAATATATAAAGAATATTATACTAAAAGTACTAATATAACTTTTTATGATAAAGATGTTTCAATACCAATAGAAAAAATTAAATTTATATTTAAAAAATAATAATTATTATAAACATAATTAAATACAAATTGACACTGTATTATTGCTTTGATATAATTAATATAGTAAAAATGAACATAAAAAAGGAAAATATAATGGATAAAAGAGTTAGTTCTAGAGCAATAATTTTTGAGAATGATACATTATTGACAATGTTTAGAAGAAGAATTAAAGATGATGGAACAATAAAAGAATATTATGTTATTCCAGGTGGTGGTCTTGAAAAAGATGAAACTCTCGAAGAAAATGTGCAAAGAGAAATTTTTGAAGAATTAGGAATAAAAATTAAAATACTTGGTTATGTTGGAAAAGAAGAGAATGAAACAAGTTTAGCTCATTATTTTCATTGTGAAAGAATTGAAGGAATACCTAA
Organism: uncultured Clostridium sp.; assembly: GCA_964545285.1. Taxonomy (GTDB): domain Bacteria; phylum Bacillota_I; class Bacilli_A; order RF39; family UBA660; genus CAG-1000. The sequence continues at coordinate 20,077 of CAZJEW010000012.1, read as the reverse complement.
AGTAGGCGGGGAAGAATTAGAAAGAATGACAGAGTCAAATTATTATGAAGTAAGATATGTTAAATTAAGTGATTTAAATAGAACTGATATAAATGGAAAAGAAATGATACAAAAAGCAATTAATAATGAGTATAAGTAATTTTCAAGTAAAGAAAGAGGTATAAAATGAAAGAAAATATTAAAGGAACTATTGATACATTAAAATTATTAAATACTAAAGAATATACATTAGTATTTGATAAAATATGTGATACTATAGTTAAAAGTATTAAGAATAATAAGAAGATTATTCTTGTTGGTAATGGAGGAAGTGCTTCTGATTGTTCACATATAGCAGCTGAATTTGTTAATAAATTTAAAATTAAAAGAAGACCTTATAATGCAATTGCATTAACTACTGATAATTCTATAATGACTTGTATAGCAAATGATTTAGAATTTAATGAAATATTTAATAGACAATTACAAGGATTAGGATATAAAAATGATGTATTAATATCATTATCAACATCAGGCAAATCAAAGAACCTTTTAAATACTATTAATACAGCAAAAGAAATGGGTATTAAGTCTATAATGATTTGTGGTAACACAGATGAAGAATATGCTGATATAACCTTTAAAATACCTTCTAAAGATTCTGCTATTATTCAAAATTGTTATATGGTAATATTACATGCAATATGTGATGAATGTGAAAAAAAACTATTATAAAAAAGAAAGATGATATTTATGAAATTAATATATTTAACAGGAAATTGGGCTAAGATAAAACAAGCAAAATTATTATTTGAACCATTAGGTATAGAAATTGATAATAAAAAAATAGAAGTACCAGAAATACAGGCAGATCATATGGAAGAAGTTGCAAGATATTCTGCAAAATGGGCAAGTGATGAATTAAAAGAAAATGTTTTAGTAAATGATACAGGATTAATAATAAAAGCATTAAATGGTTTTCCGTGTGTTTATACCCATTATGTAAGTGATACAATAGGTGAAGATGGTATTCTTAAATTAATGGAAGGAAAAGAAGATAGAGAAGCATGCTTTTCTCAAACTTTAGCTTATTGTGAATATGGTAAAGAACCTGTAACATTTACATCTGTTACAAAGGGAACAATCGCTAAAAAGAAAGAAGGAACATTTGGTTGGACATGGGATTTTATATTCATACCTGATGGAAAAGATAAAGCATTAGGATGTTTTGAGGATGAAGAGAGATTTGCTATGTGGAATGATGAATGCTATTATTTATTAGCAGATTATCTGAAAAAGAAAGAAGAAACTTATGAACATAGAATTAAAAAAGATTGAATCAAAAGATAAAATCATATTAATAAATTTATTTCAATTATATATGCATGATATTACTTTATCATTACCAATGGATGTAAATAATCATGGATTATTTGAATATAATGAAACTGATTATTATTTTAATAATAAAGAAGGATATGATCCATATTTTATAATAAATGATAATAAATATATAGGATTTGTATTAATAAACAAAGAATTTATGGTATTAAATAATGAAGAAAATAATTTTAATTTATCTGAATTTTTTATATTAAATGCATATAAAAGAAAAGGAATAGGTAAAAAAATTGCTTTTGAAATATTTGATAAATATAAAGGTAATTTTGAAATTAAACCAGTTCCTAGAAGTAATACAGCAAAACAATTTTGGGAAAATGTTATTAAAGAGTATACAAATAATAATTATAAAATAGAATATCCTAAACCAAATAGAATAACTTATATATTTAATACAATAAAAAAGGATTAATTATGGAAGAGTTTAAATGTATAGTAGCAAATATATCAGATATTGAAAAAAGATGGAATAAACTTATTAAAATGCATGACAATGATAATAGTTGGATTAAATATAAAGAAAATAGTATCAACTGTTTCAAAGATAAAACAAGAATTATATATTATGGAATACTTAATAATGAAATAATATGTGAAGCCACAGCAATAATAAGTTTAAAAGATAAAGAAATTCAAAATAAAGAAATATTAATTAAAGATAATTTTATGGTTTATTTAACAGCATTTAGAACAGATAAACAATATGAAAATAATGGTTATTTTAGTAAATTATATCATTATATGGAAAATGATTTAATAAATAGAGGATATAAAAGATTATCATTAGGAGTAGAACCATCAGAAACAAGAAATATTCAAATATATACACATCTAGGATATATAAATTTAATTGGAAATAAATATGAAACATATATTGAAAAAGATGGTGTATCAAAATCAAAATATTTAGTTAAATATTATTATAAAGATTTATAAATTAAAATGAAATAAATTAATTATTTCATTTTTTAATTTTCTCAATTCTAATTGTATAACCTAAAGGCCCAATAATTTGTAATAAATTGTTAACAGTAGGAGAATGCATTTTAGATTCAATCCTAGCTATTTTAACTCTATTAACTTTTGAATAAAGACTTAATAATTCTTGAGTCAAATTATTTTCCCTTCTAAATATAATGAATTCTCTAATGAAATCATCTTCTAATTCTTTAATACTTTTAGGTATTTCAATATAATTCTCATAATCATACATACTCTTCATATGTAAACATTGTATCACATTTGATACACAATGTCAAATGAACTATTGAAATAATATAATATAAACATTAAAATACTTATTGAAATGAGGGGAAAAATATGAAAAGAGAATTAACTGGTTATCCAAGTATAGACAGATTACACGAAAGCGATTCTAAATATTTTGAGCGAAATCCTATTATACCAAATATTTCTATTTATGATTTATTTCAATTAATGAATATTTTTAATAAAAATGATACCGCAGTAACATGCTTAGATTTAACAATGACCTATTCAGAAATCAATCATTATATTTCGGTCGTTACAAAATCATTAAAAGAATTAGGAATTAAAAAAGGTTCTGTTATTACTATTTGTACGCCAAGTCTCTTGCAATCTTTAATAATATTTTTTGCAGCTAATAATATAGGTGCTATGGTAACATTTCTTAATGCTAAATCTACACCAAAAGAATTGGAACATTATATTAATTTATTTGAATCCACAGTTTTAGTTAACTATTCTGATATGTCATGTCAGCCAAATAATCTTTATAGTAATACTACTTTAGAAGCTACAATAACGTTGAATGGTAATGATTTGTTACGTATTCCAAAAATAAATGGAAATAATAGTTCATCATCATATTACGGATATAATCCAGATTTGACCTTTGCTGATTTTATTGAGTTAAGCAAATACTATAGGCAACCAATTAAAAAACATTTTGGTAAGGACCCTGATTCATTAATACTATATACAAGCGGCACTACTGGAAATCCTAAACCCGTTGTGTTAAGTAACGAAAATATTATTTCATCTGCATTATATATGAAAAATACTACGAAGGTGTCTTCTCACGATAAAGAAACTTCATTATGTGTTGTTCCTTATAATTATCCTTATGGATTTGTTACTTCTGTTATTATGTCTTTATTTTGTGGTAAAAATACTGTGTTAGCACCTACAATAAATCTTACAAATTTAAGGGAGTATATTGAAAAATATAGACCTAATATTATTCAAGCCATTCCCTCTTTTTATTCAGCTATGAGAAGAAATTCGGATTTTGATGGTTTGGATTTATCATTTATTAAATTAGCTATATCAGGAGGAGATTATTTTTCTGCAGCTGATAATGAAAAGACATCAGATTTTTTTAGGAACCATAATAGTGACGCTCGCGTTTGTAATGGTTCTGGAGCCGCTGAAGTATCTGGATGCTCTACGACTTCAGTTGGATGTATTTGTAGTCCGAAAAGTGTTGGTAAATTATTGGTAGGTATGAACTGTAAAATATTAGATCCTGATACATTTGAAGAGAAAAAATATGGTGAGACTGGTTTACTAGCATTTGCTGGTAAAAATATATTTAAAAGATATTATAATGATGAAGATACTACAAATAGTGTCAAGAAAATTGACGAAAATGGTATAGAATGGTATATATCTGACACCATTGGTTTAATTAATACTGATGGCACAATAGAAATACTCGATAGATTGAGAAGATTTTTTATAACGTATGATGAGAATGGACAAGCATACAAAGTTTATCCTAATTATATACAAGGCATTCTTTCATCTTTTGATGAAATTGAGGATTGCGTTGTTGTAGGAATGCAAGATGAATATCGTGATCGTGTTCCAAAATTATTTGTAATTCCTAAAAGGGGATATATTGTTGATGATGATTTTGAAAGTAAAATAATTCAAAAGATACAAAATCTTAATAAAAAAGGTGTAATTTCAATTAAATCTTATGAGATTCCTGTTGAAATTGAAATTATCAGTGAAATTCCATTAAAAGAATCTGGAAAAGTTGATTATGACTATTTTGAAAATAAGACCAATTCTAATTATGTTAGAAAATTATCATAAATTTTTTAGGATTAATATAATATAGATAAATATAAAATTTTGTGATATAATTTTTAAAGTAGAGAGGTGTGCTTATGGGTACTGGAATATCTTTTATAATGTTAACTCTTGTTTATAATATTTTATTGATTTGTGTTTATTTTTATAAAAAGCGTTTAAATACTATTGAAAATAAAATATATAAATTATTAATAGTTTCAAATTTTATTGGAATTTTATTAGAAATAGGATGCCGATTTACAATTCCAATTATGGATAAATTTCCAATTTTAAATTTAATAATAACTAAGCTATATTTAGTGTATCTTGTTTTGTGGGCAATAATTTTTACTATTTATGTTTTAGTTATTTCATTTAATGTATTTCGCAATAATAATTTGAAAATTAATAATAGATTTAGAAAACTTTTAATTTATAGTTCATTGTTTTATATTTTTACTATAGTAGCTATTTTTATTTTACCATTATATTATTATAATGACGGAAATGAAATTTACTCTTTTGGACCATCCGCAGAAATTATTTATTATTTTGTAGCTGTTGATATTTTTATTTGCTTTATTTCTGTGATAGTTAATAGACATGAATTGTTGCAAAAGAAATATTTTCCTGTAATATCTTTTTTGATTATAGGTAGTTTATCTTCTGTTGTACAATCGCATAATCCTGAATTGTTATTAACAACTTCAGTAGAAACATTCATAACTTTTCTTATGTACTTTACTATAGAAAATCCTGATATGAAGATGATAGAACAGCTTAATGTTGAAAGGGATAGAGCTGATAAAGCTAATAAGGCTAAAACTGATTTTTTAAGTAATATGTCTCATGAAATAAGGACTCCTTTAAATGCTATAGTTGGGTTTAGTGAGTTGCTTGGTGAAGAGAACTTGCCTGAATCTAGTAAGAGTCTTGTTAGTGATATAATAATTTCTTCTGAAAACTTAATTGAAATAGTTAATGGTGTTCTTGATATATCTAAAATAGAAGCTGATAAACTTGAGATAATAAGTACCGAATATGAATTTAAGAAGATATTTGATGAAATGGTATTACTTGCAAAAGGTAGACTTGGGGATAAAGGTTTAGAATTTTTATATGAATATGATGAATCTATACCACCATTTTTATATGGAGATGCTACTAGAATTAAACAAATAGGTGTTAATTTACTTACTAATGCTATTAAATATACAAAAGAAGGTTCAGTTAAATTTAATATCAGTTCTGTTATTAATAATAATGTATGTAGATTAATAATGTCTGTTGAGGATACAGGAATTGGTATTAAAAGAGAAGATATTGATAAATTATTTACTAAGTTTGAAAGACTTGGTGTTGAAAGGAATACAACTGTTGAAGGTACTGGGTTAGGACTTGCTATATGTAAAAAATTAATTGAATTAATGGGCGGTAAAATATATGTTCAATCTGTTTTTGGAAAAGGTAGTAAATTTACAGCGGTAATCGATCAAAAAATAGTAAAGGTAAAAATTAAAGAAGAAGTTAAACCTTTAGTAATTGATTCAAGTAAAATAGCAGGTAAAAAGGTACTTGTTGTTGATGATAATGAACTAAATATTAAAGTTGCTACTAGATTGCTTGCTAAATTCAATTTAGATATTGATTCAGTTAATAGTGGAGCGTTGTGTATTGAAAAAGTTAATTCTAATAAATATGATTTAATATTACTTGATGATATGATGCCTAAAATGAGTGGAACTGATACATTAATTGAACTTAAGAAAATCAATGAATTTAGTACACCAACCGTTGTATTAACAGCTAATGCAATAAGTGGAATGAGAGAAAAATATTTATCTAGTGGTTTTGATGATTATTTAAGTAAACCAATTGAAAATAAAGAACTTAATAGAGTAATACAAAAATATTTATCTTAGTATTATTTTATGATATAATTTATTTATAATAAGGAGTGAGATTATATGAAAGATGTAAATATATTAATTGATGGGGGAGCGGATGTTAATAAAGCATTAGAACTATTTGGAGAAATGGATATGTATGATGCTACTCTAGGAGATTTTCTTGCTGAAGTAGATAATAAACTTAAAAGAATCGAAAAATATAGAGAAGAAAATAATATGCCTAGTTATGCTATAGAAGTACATAGTTTAAAAAGTGATGCTAGATATTTAGGATTTACTAAATTAGCTGAACTTGCATATAATCATGAACTTAAAAGTAAAGAAAATGATATTATGTATGTATATGATAATTATGAATCATTAATGACAGAAGCTAGAAGGGTAATAAATGTATGTAAAAGATATTTAGGTAAAGAAATAATTGATGATTTAGAAAAAGATATGACAAATATTGTTAAATCAGAAGCTATTTTAATAGTGGATGATTCTAATTTAGTAGCAAACTTTATTAAAAAAATATTTAATTCTAAATATGAAGTTATTACTGCTGGTGATGGAAATGAAGCTATAAAAAGAATACAAGAAGATTTAAATAATAAAATAGTAGCTTGTTTACTTGATTTAAACATGCCTAATGTAAATGGATTTGAAGTATTAGATTTCTTTAAAGATAATAATTTGTTTATAAAAATACCTGTATCTATAATAACTGGTAATGATGATAAAGAATCAGTTGAAAAAGCATTTTCTTATCCTATAGTTGATTTCTTGACTAAGCCATTTAATGAAAGAGATGTTAAGAGAATAATAGATAAAACAATTAATTTTAATAAATAGAAATAGCAATATTTCTTTTTTTGTTTAATTGAAAATAATTGGTTTTTAATATATAATTGTTTAAGGAGATGATTAATTATGGAAATACCATTTAAAAAGAGTAATATTTTAATACCAAAGAAGGGTGTTGATTATTCATTATGGAGTGTAATAGCATGTGATCAATATACTTCACAAATTGAATATTGGAATAAAGTTAATGATTTAGTAGGAGATAGTCCTTCTACATATAAAATAACATTACCTGAAGTTTATTTAGAAGATGGTGATGTTGAAGAAAGAATTAATAAGACTAATGAAACTATGAAAGAATATATTGATAATAATATATTTGATGAACTTGAAGATACTATGATATATTTAGAAAGAACTGATAGTACTGGAAAAGTAAGAGAAGGATTAATAGGTAAAATTGATTTGGAATGTTATGATTATAATGTTGGAAGTGATAGTTTAGTTCGTGCTACAGAAAAAACTGTTATTGAAAGAATTCCGCCTAGAAAAAAAATAAGAGAGAATGCTTTATTAGAAATACCTCATATTATGATTTTAATAGATGATGAAAAAAAAGATATTATTGAATCTTTAAAGAATAAAGTTGATGAATCATCTAAATTATATGATTTTGATTTAATGTTAAATGGTGGTCATTCTAAAGGATATAAATTAAGTTCTGAAGTTATTGAAGAAATTACTAATAAACTTAGTGCTTTAGGAGATATTAATTATTTTAATAATAAATATAATGTTAATGTTAATAATCCATTATTATTTGCTATGGGTGATGGTAATCATAGTTTAGCTACTGCTAAAGCATGTTATGAAGAAATTAAAAGTAAATTAGGTGATGAAGCTAAGAATCATCCTAGTAGATATGCTTTAGTTGAACTTGTTAATATTCATAGTGATGCTTTAGATTTTGAACCTATTCATAGGGTAGTATTTGATACTAATGTTAATGATTTATTAACTGAACTTAATAAATATTATATTATTAATAAGAATGGAAACGGTCAAAAACTTACTTATATTACTAATAGTAGTGAAGAAACTATTTATATTGAAAATCCTAAATCTAATCTTACTGTAGGTTCTCTACAACTATTTTTAGATGAATACTTAAAGAATCATGATGGAAGGATTGATTATATCCATGGTGATGATACAACAAGAGAATTAGGCTCTAAAATAGGTAATATAGGGTTCTTACTTCCTAAAATGGAAAAGAATGAATTATTTAGAACTGTTATATTAGATGGTGCTTTACCTAGAAAGACATTTTCTATGGGACACTCTGATGATAAAAGATTTTATTTAGAATGTAGAAAAATTAAATAATAAATGTAATATTTTAAAAAAACATTGATAGAATTATTTAATTATAGTAAAATATAGTTATAAGGTAAGATGAATATGCAAATAGATAAAATTATTAAAAGAGAAGTTATATCTTTAGTAGTATCAATAATATTGATTTTATTAATATTTATTGGTGTTTCTTTTGCATCTTTTTTTAGTGTTGCAGAGGGAGAAACAAATACTATTTCTATTGGAGATATTGATTTAACATTTTGTAGTGATACAACATGTAATGAAAATTATACTAATTATGGTCAAACTATAGGTTTAACTGATGTTGATGGAGTATCTACTCCTTTATCAATATATCCATATGCAACAGATGCTGAAGCTTTAGCAACTACACCATATATTTTTAATGTTGAAAATACTGGAGTATTAAAATTATATTTAAATATTTATTTACAAGAAGATGATGATTTTGTACCAACAGGTAATTATGCTGCATATAATCAAACTACTACTTTGTATTCAAATAACATTAAAATAGGCATAGGAGAATGCAGCACTGGAATTCCTGATGTTAATACTGTACAAATATATAGATATGGAAGTCTTATTGATAATAAAATTGTTACATCAGATGAACTAGAAGTAGGAGAGAATAAAACTTATTGTTTATGGACTTGGCTTGCTGAAGATACTCCTAATGCAGTGCAATCTACTTATTTTGTTGCTAATGTAAGTGTGAGTGGGGAATACCTACCTTATCAACCAACTCTTAGAAATACGTTATTAAAAGATAATACTATTTATGCAGATAATGTAAGTAGTACATATGTATCATCAAGTACAGGAATAGATTTTTCTAATGTAAGTAGTGATACTAATGGTAAAGGATTATATTACACAACAGATACTTCTAAAACAGAAAATGGTAAAAGAGTATATTATTATAGAGGAGCAGTAACAAATAACTATGTAATATTTGGAGGATTCTGCTGGAAGATAATAAGAACGAATGAAGATGGAAGTGTGAGACTATTTTATTGGGGAACACCAACAAATAATACATGTTCAACAACTTCTTCAGCTATAGCATCACTAGCAGATATTGAATTTAATCTTAATTATATTGGAAATGAAGGTGTTGGATATATGTATGGTGAAGCGGGAAGTACATCATATGAAGATACTCACTCAAATATAACAGATAGTACAATTAAGGCTTTAATTGATACATGGTATTTAAATAATCTGTCTAATCAAGGATCATCTGTAACAAGTTTAATAGCAAATACAATATATTGTAATGATAGAAAAATTGGTAATGGTGGTGTAGTTGGCAGCTATACATATACTGAATTAGGATATGGTCGAAATAATACTCTTTATCAACCAGCTAGAAGATTGGGTACAAATGGATTAACGGGAACCTCTATGGGAACTGCAAATTCAACTCCACAATATAAATGTCCACAAAATAATGATAAATTTACATTAAGTGTAGCTTCAGGAGGAACTTTAGGATATGGAAATAATTCTTTAATATATCCTATTGGTTTAATTACTGCTGATGAAATTGTATTTGCAGGGCCATCTCAAAATACTTTTCTAGTAACAGGTAGCAATTATTGGACTTTGAGTCCCTTTCAAAGTGTAGGAAGTATAACCAATGTAATTTATTTTTCGTTATCTGGTACAATAATGGATTTTGATGTTGGTGATGTTCGTAATGCATATCCATCAATATCATTAAATAATAATGCTATGGTAAGCTCAGGAACTGGTATATATAATGATCCTTATATAATAAATAATAGTAATTCAAATTAAGTATGATAATAATTATCATATTTTTTATTTGGTTAAATATTATATTGTAGGAGGACTTATGATTAATAGAAGAAATCTATGGTTTTTAACACTGTTTTCATTAATATTAATACTTGGTGTGTATTATGTTACATTACCTAGCGATATATTTAAAAATAGTAGTACATTAAAAGTTAATGAACAAATTGATGTTAAAGTTACTGAAAGTGATAAATTAATAGCACTTAGAGTAGAGAGAGATGAAAAAGTTGAAACTGTTATGAAAGAATTGCAAAATAAAATAACATCTCCAAATATATCTGCAGAAGAAAGGAATGCAGCGTTTGAAGAACTTCAAATATTAAATTTAGCAAAGGGTAGAGAAACAATGTTAGAAGATAAAATATTTGATAATTTTAAAATTAAATCTTTTGCTGAAATTGATAATGATAATATTAAAGTTACTATTAATTCTAAAGAACATAATACTAATCTTGCTAATAATATAATGAGAAGTATTCAAGAAGAATTTACTGAAAAAAAATATATTACTATTAAATTTGAATCATAAGTAGGCATTCTCTATGTCACTTTTTCTATATATACTCATAAATTATGTTAGGAATAATTAAATATAATTATGTTTGAAAGTGGGTGTATATGACAAATAATATATTAACTAAAAGAGAAAAAAACGTATTTGAATTACTCATTCTTAATAAATCTACTAAAGAGATTGCTAATGAACTTGGTATAAGTGAAAAAACAGTTAGAAATCATATATCAAATGCTATGCAAAAACTAGGATGTAAAGGAAGAGCAGGAGCTGTAATTGAACTTATAAAACTTGGTGAAATTATTATAAAATGACTTATTGTCATTTTTATATTGTTCTATTCATAATATTTATTATGATAAAAAGATATGGAATTAATAAATTTATGTTATCTTCTTTTGCATTATTATTAATATGCGTTATTAGTATTATTCCTAATAGAAAAGTAGATTTGGATATTGAGGTCGAAGATAATAGTAAAACTAATAATGTAGTATATTTATTAGATAATGATAATTATTTATCTTTATTAAATATATATATAGGTAAAAATGAAATTAATGATATTATAAAAGAAAAATTATTATTATTAAGGGATGGTTATGAAGAATATGATTCATTTAAACCTATTATTCCAAAAGATACTATTATAAATAGTATTAAAGTTGATAAAGATACTGTTTATATTGATTTTAGTAAAGAGTTTTTAACTATTAAAGAAGAACTTGAAGATAAATTAATTGAATCTATAGTTTATTCTTTAACTGAAATAAATGGAATAAACAATATTTATATTTATATTGATGGTATATTATTAGATAAATTTATAAGTGGAAATATTATTAGTCAACCATTGACAAGAAATATTGGAATTAATAAAGAATATGATTTAGTTAATTTAAATAATATTTCTAAAACTACAATATTTTTTATTAAAGAATATGATGACTATATATATTATGTACCGGTCACTAAAATAAATAATGATAATAGTGAAAAAATAAATATTATAATATCTGAATTAAAAAGTAGCATCTATAGTATGAATAATTTGCAATCATATTTATCTAATGAAGTAATTCTCGATTCTTATAATCAAACAGAAGATACAATTAATCTAATATTTAATGATTATATATTTGAAAGTATAGGATCAAACATAATATTAGAAGAGGTAAAATATACTATTGGAAAATCTGTTTTTGAAAATTATGATGTAAAAGAAGTTACATTTAGTACTAATAGTATTAATAATATATGTAATTATGTAGATAATAATTAGGTTTTTTTGTGATTATACTTGAAATATAGTAAAAAATGTTATATAATTTACTAGTATTTTGAGTTTGTTCTCGTAGCTCAGCTGGATAGAGCAACGGCCTTCTAAGCCGTCGGTCACACGTTCGAATCGTGCCGAGAACACCATTTTGATAATTAAGTCTTTAAAAGACTTTTTATTTTTAAAAAAATATGATAATATGTCTATAGGAGGATTTATGACTGATACAGTTGTTGTTAATGAAAATAGAAGCGTTTTAGAAAGATTTAGGAATTGGTATAAGGAAAAGCTTATAGATACTGGTAAAGCTAAAGATTTTGAAGAAAAATTAGATAAAAAAATTGAAATAGAAAAGAAAGCTATTTATATACTTGGAAGTATTGCTACTGTAGTATTAATATTTATACCTGCTGATGGACCTGTTGGTGAAATATGTGCTGCTGTTGCTACTCCTTTACTTGCTGAACTTGTTAGTTTAAAAGGTAAAATAACAAAAAAGGTAGTTCTTGGAGCTAAAAGAAAGCTTGAAGCTGATTTTATTAAAGCAGATGGAAGTAGTGATAAAATAGAAGTTCCTGATTTTGATTTTAATGATATAACAAATGATATTATACATACAAAAGATACGGCTGTTAATTATTCTCATATTTTTAAAAAAGAAAATGAAGAAGAAAAAGAAGAAGAAAAAGAAGAATCAAGAGGTAAAACATTATGAGAAATGAATTAATTACGACAGATGAATCTGGTAAAGAAATTAAAATAGAAATAGTACTTAGTTTTAAAATTGATGAAATTAATAAGAACTATGTTGCTTACACTATTAATGATGATGGCAAAAGTGAAACTGTAGATATATTTATTTCAGAGATTGTTTATGATAATGATGTCCCAAGATTAGTATCTATTCCAGATAATGAAAAAAACATGGCTCTATTATTTTATAATAATATTAAAAAGAATATTTAAATTGAGTAAGTAAGTTTGTTGATTTACTTACTTTTTTATGCTATAATATGCACAAATAAATGGGGGTTATTATGAATAAAAAAGAATTAATAAAAGAATTAAAAATTTCAAAAAAATGCATTCAAATGTTTGGTGGTGCAACTTTAATTACTGGAGCGGTTACGGGATTTGCACATAACTCATTATCTCAAAATGGATTAATTCATGTATATCCATTTTCAACTATTTTTAGTGAATCGGTTACTGGAATAATTCCTATTGCTTTAGGTGGATTAACAGTATATTTTATTAATGAATATAATAAAACAAAAAACGACTTGAATAATTATACTATGAAGTTATCAAAGAATAAGAAATCTATTAATTAGGTTTCTTTTTATTTGAAATTAATATATAATTAATTAGGTGATTTTATGAAAAAAATAATAATTGTTATATTTATTTTATTTATTTTTGTTGGTAATATCTATGCAAAAGAATTTAGTATTGATAAAATTTATATCGCTGCGGAACCTGAAATAGCTGGTTCGCTTAGAATTAAAGAATTTATTACTGTAACTGATCAGAAAGAAGATTTAACTATTAATTTATTTTATAAAGATTCAACAAATGTTGAATTTAGTGGAACAGATAGTGATCTAAATGGACGTAGTTCAATTTATTCAGCTGATAGAATAGAAATGGTTGGTGTTGGCATTGTTAAAGATGATGCAGATAGTACATCATATTCTGAAGTTGATTTTTATAATAAATATGTAGATGGTATTGAGTTTAGTGAAACTGATGATGGAGAATACTATAATTTAATTTTATCTAATATTAAAAGTGGTACTCAAACTTATTATCTAGAATACTTAGTTATTAATTTATTAGTTGAACATAATGATTGTGCAGAGTTATATTATAAATTCTTTGATAAATTTAATTATGATATAGATGAGTTATCTGTGGTTACAACTTTACCATTTCATTCAAAATTATTTAAAGTATGGGCTCATGGAAATAATAAGATTAAAGTATCAATAGATGGAGAATCATCTATGATGGTAAGCAAGATGTCTAATTATAAAAAAAATACTTATTTAGATAATAGAATATTATATGACTTAGATTTATTTTCAATCAATATAAATGAAAATAAGAAAAGCAAAATGGATGCTGTTGATATAATTGAAAAATTTGAAAATGAAAAGATTGATAAAGTAAATAATGTAAATCTATTTAAAAAAATATTCTTATATTCTATTTGCTTTCTATTAGTTTTAATAATTATTTATTTTATATACAAATTAATTATTAAATTTAAAAAGTTACATTATGGTAAATAGTGTAATTTACTTATTAAATTATTAATGTTATAATGTTTATGGTGAATATAATGAATTTAATTGTGTACAAAACTATAAGAACACTTGGAAGACCAATTTATAAATTATTATATCCTACTAAAGTAATAGGTATTGAAAATATACCTAAAACTGGTGGGATTATTTTAGCTGGAAATCATACTCATAATTTAAATGCTGCTACTATGGTGGCTATTCCAAAGAGAGTTGTTCATATGCTTGCTAAAAAAGAATTATTTAGTGGTAAGTTTACAAGTAATTTCTATAGAAGTATGGCTTGCATAAAAGTTGATAGACAAGAACATAATGACAATGTTAATAATGAAGTTGAAAATGTATTAAAGAATAATGAAGTAGTAGGAATATTTCCAGAAGGAACAACAAATAAAACTAATGAAATACTTCTTTTATTCAAAAAAGGAGCTGTTAGTTTTGCTAAAAAGAATAATGTTCCTATAATACCATTTGCTATTACTGGTAAATATAACAAATTTAAAAAAGGTTTAAAGATTGAATTTGGAAAACCTATTAAAATAATAGATGATATAGATAAAGAAAATGATAGATTAAGAAAAATAATATTAGATTTAATTGTGAAAGGAAAGAATAATGAAGAGAATTAAAGAAAAGAAAGATAGTAGAGAATATCCTTGGTTTAAATATTATGTAGATATGAAAAAACATATTGATTATCCAGATATTTCAATGTATGGGTTAATTAAGAAAGCAAGTGAAAAATATGCCTATAATATTGCGTATAGTTACTATGGCTCTAAAGTAACTTATAGAGGTCTTATTAAAAGGATAGATAATATAGCATGTGCTTTTGCTAGATTAGGTGTTAAAAAAGGAACAAATGTTACTATTTGTATGCCTAATACACCAGAAGGTATAATGAGTTTCTATGCTTTAAATAAAATAGGTGCTATTGCTAATATGATGCATCCACTTTCTAGTGAAGAAGAATTAAAATATGGTATGCAACTTACTGATGCAGAATATTTAGTTGTAATGGATATGGTATTTCCTAAAATCAATAATATTAAGGATGAACTTAATTTAAAAAAGATTGTTTGGGTTTCAGTTTCTGAATCTATGGATACTGGAATGAGACTTGGTTATAAACTTACTAAGGGTTTAAAAGTTAAAAAACCTTATGGGGAAAATGTAATATCATGGTTACATTTTATGATTGGTGCTAAATATCATAAAGAAGAAATTATTGATAAAGGTAAAGGTAGTGATGGAGCTGTTATATTGCATAGCGGTGGCACTACTGGTAAACCAAAAGGGATATTCCTTACAAATATGAATTTTAATTCTTTGGTATTGAGTGAACTTGAAATAAATAAAGTTTTAGGTGATAAAATCAGCATTTTAGCAATTATGCCTATATTTCATGGATTTGGGCTTGGATGTACTTTTCATGCATGTTGGTCTTCAGGAGGACATGCTATAATACTTCCTAGTGTTGATCCTAAAAAGTTTGATTCTACTTTGCTTAAATATAAACCTAACATTTTAGCTTGTGTTCCTAGTGTACTCGAAACACTTACATATAGTAGAAAACTTAAAGAAGAAAATTTATCTTTTATTAAATGTATTATATGTGGTGGTGATACTCTTAATACTAAATTAGAAACTAGAATTGATGAATTTTTGTATGATCATGGTAGTGATACTAAAGTAAGAACAGCATTTGGTATGACAGAATGTGCAGCAGGTGTAACTATGATGCCTCTTGAAACAACTAGAAATGAAAGTATTGGTATTCCATGTCCTGATTGTTACATTAAAATATGTAAGCCTGGTACTACAGAAGAACTTCCAATTGGTGAAATAGGCGAAATGTGTATAAATGGTCCTACAGTAATGAAAGAGTATATTAAAGAACCTAAAGAAACAAGTAATATGTTAAGGTTACATGAAGATAATAAAATATGGTTACATAGTGGTGATATGGCTTCTATGGATGAAGAAGGATTTGTGTATTTTAAGGGTAGAATTAAGAGAATGATTGTATCTTCTGGTTATAATATTTATCCATCACAAATAGAAAATATAATTTTAGAAAGCCCTTATGTTAAACAATGTGTTGTGGTAGGTGTACCTCATCCTTATAAAGTTGAAGTTGCTAAAGCATATATTGTATTAAAAGATAATGTTGAATTAAATGGTGATATTAAAAAAAGTATTAGAGAACTTTGTGAAAAGAATATTTCTGCATATGCATTACCTTATGCTTATGGATATAGAAAAGAACTTCCTAAGACAAAATTAGGTAAAGTAGCTTACAGAGATATTAATGATGATGATAATATAGATGAGGATGATTTACATGATAAAACCAAGTAGTGAATTTGGATATAAATTAATGAAATGTTTTGTTATGCTTAAGTTTATTAATAAATATCATCCTACAGTTATAGGTAAAGAAAATATTCCTACTAATGGACCTATTATTGTGTGTGGTAATCATAGGCATAAAGATGATCAATATAATGTAATGATGGTTACTGATAGAGTTATTCATTATATGGCTAAGGATGAATATTTTAAAGGCAATAAAGCATTGTTTTATAGGTTAGCTGGTTGTATTCCAGTTGATAGATCTATTCATGATGAGAATGCTAAAAGCGAAGCTAGAAGTATATTAGAAAGTGGTGGAGCTATAGGATTATTTCCAGAAGGAACTAGAGATGAAGTTACTTGCAAAGAAGATAAATTAAATGAAGTCTATGAATTAGTTAAAGATAAATATTCTAAAGAAGAATTAATAAAATATTTAACAGGTAGATGCTTAAGATATACTCAAGTTGAGTTATTATTAAATTTATATAATAAAAAAGTAATTAATGAAAAAGAATTAAAAGATAATATTTTAGAACCTGATTCTTTTCTTAAAACATTATTATCTTATAAAAAAATTACAATAAAAGAATATGAAGATTCCTTAATGTTACCTTTTAAATATGGAGCTGTTTCTTTAGCAAGTAAAACTAATGCTTTGATTGTTCCTTTTGCATCAGTAGGTAAATATAATGGTAATAAAGATGAACTTATTACTAGAATTGGCAAACCTATAGATATTAAAGGAATGGACTTAGATACAGCTAATAAGATTTTAAGAGAAAAAATGATAGAATTGATGCAAAATAACTAAAAAAGGTATATAATATAAAAACAAAGGAGAGATAATTATGAAATTTATCTTAACTGCAGGTGGTACTGGAGGACATATTTATCCAGCATTAGCTATCTTAGAAGAAATTAAAAAAAATAAAGAAAATAGATATTTATATATTGGAACTACTAATAGAATGGAAGCTGATCTTATTCCAAGTATGGGTATTCCATATGAAGGTATTGAAATATATGGTTTATCTAAAAATGATATGATTAGAAATTTTAAAAATATTAATTGTATTAGAAAATCATATAAAAGATGTCTAGAAATAATGGATGAATTTAAACCGGATGCTGTTATTGCATTTGGTGGTTATGTTACATTACCTGTTTGTTTAGCAGCAAGAAAGAGACATATAAAAGTGTTTTTACATGAGCAAAATATGTTACCTGGAAGAACTAATATATTTTTATCAAGTAAAGTAGATGCTGTATTTGTATCTTTTGAAGAAGGAAAAAGAAAACTTAAATGTAAAAATATTATTTATACTGGAAATCCTGTTGCTCAAAGAGCAATAGAAACAAAAAAGTATGATAAAACTAAACTAGGATTTAATAAATCAAAAAAATTAATTATAATAGTAATGGGATCTTTAGGAAGTACTTCTGTAAATGAAAAAATGTTAGATTTTTTAAGAGATTATCATAAAGAAGATACTGAATTATTATTTATTACTGGTAAAAGTAGTTTTAAGGAATTAAATAATAATTTAATAGTTCCTTCTTCTACTAAAATATTACCATTTTTTGATAATTTACCAAGTTTAATGAAAAGTGCTGATTTGATTATTTCTAGAGCAGGTGCATCAACTATATCAGAAATTATGGCTACTAAAATACCATCTATATTAATTCCAAGTCCTTATGTGGCTAATAATCATCAATATTATAATGCTCTTGATTTAGTTAATAAAAAAGTAGCAATTTTAATAGAAGAAAAAGATTTAAATAAAGATTCTTTATGTGAAGCAATAGATACAATATTTGATGAATCTACATTTAAAGAAATAAATGATAATTTAAAAGTTATGAAAGATATGGCTTCTAGTACAATAATTATGGAAGAAATGATGAATATAATAAAGGGAAATAATGGAAAGAAAGAAGAAAAAGTTTAATTTTTTAAAGTTTATAGTATTTATATTAATATTATATTTATTATATCATCTAATAATATATGCATTAGATATTAAGACTAAAAATATAATAGTTTTTAATAATAATTATTATAGAGATGAAAAAATAATTGAAACTGCTAAAATAGAAAATTATCCTAAATTCTTTTTGTTAAGTAAATCTTCTATTAAAAAAAGACTATTAAAATTAGAATTAATAGAAGATGTTAAAGTAAGTAAAAAATATCCATTTGTCTTAGAAATAAATATTATAGAAAAAAAGATATTATTGTATAGTAAAGATAAAAATAAGTATTTATGTTCTGATAATAAATATTATGATTTAAATAATATTGATGGAATACCTACGTTAATAAATTATGTACCTGAAGCTGTATTAAATGAATTTGTTAAAGAATTAAATAATATAGATAATAATATTATTTCTAAAATTAGTGAAGTTGAGTATAGTTCTACTTCTTATGATGATAAAAGGTTCTTATTGTATATGAATGATGGTAATTTAGTGTATATTAATAATAGTAAACTAAATAAATTAAATAAATATATTGAGATTGTAAAAAAACTTGATAATAAAAAAGGAATCCTTTATTTGGATAGTGGTAATTATTTTGAAATTAAAGAGTAATATAAACTCTTTTTTTTAGTATAATTTAATATGTCAAAGATAGATGATTTTAAAAAATTTGTTAATTCTCATAGTGAATTTGTTGATTATGTTAAAAAAGAAAATGTTAGTTGGCAAAAATTATATGAGTTATATGATATATATGGAGAAAATAGTAATATTTGGGATAAATATCTTAGTAGTAGTGAAAAAAGTATAAACATTAAAAATATATTTAATAGTATTAAGAACATTAATCTTGATTCATTAGAAGAAAATATTAATTCTATTCAAAAAGCAGTAGGGTTAGTTGAAGAGTTTACTAAAACAGATAAGAAAGAAGAAGAAAAAACATCAAAAAGAGAAGAAATTAATTCTTTATATAGTGAGAATGAAAATGAACATAATAGTACAAAATAAATTAATTGAAGAAGAAAAGTTTAAAATGATTCTTAGAGAAAATTCTAATTATTACAAATTTTTAAATAGAGATAGTGATTATTATAAAGAATTTAAAAAAAATATGAAAGAAAAATATAAATTAAGAACTGTAGATAAAATAGATAATGTTATTGATAGTATTGATTTAATAAGTAAAATATTTAACGTATGAATTTTATAATAAAGCTTGTAAATAATAAGCAAATATAATATAATTTTATTATGAATATAGGAGCATCAATGAAACATAATAAAA
>CAZJEW010000011.1:0-35101 GCA_964545285.1 uncultured Clostridium sp. | reverse complement strand
ATAGTAAACAGAACTCTTTAAAAATTAGAAATGTTTTAGATGACAAAAGAAAAAACGGGAAATTTATCGGTAGTGCACCATGCTATGGGTATATTAGAGATACTAATGATAAAGGACATTTAATCAAAGACCCAGAAACAGCCCCAATAGTTAAACAAATATTCCAGTGGCGACTAAATGATATAGGAGTATCTGAAATCGCTTCTAGACTTACTAAAATGGGTATTAAGACACCTGCTGGATATAAAAATATAAAATATTCTTCAAGATTAAAAGAAAGAGATATTTGGACAATACATTCTGTTATTAAAATATTATCTAATAGAATGTACACTGGTGATATGATTCAACATAAACAAACTAAAATTAATTATAAGTCTAAGAAGAAAATAGCATTAGATGAAAAACTATGGTTAGTTGTTGAAAATACACATGAACCATTAGTTGATAAAGAAACATTTAAAATAATTAATAATAAAAAAGTTTCAAAAAACAGAAGTATAAGAATAAAAACTAATAGAGATAAAAGATTACTTGAAGGATTGTTATATTGCAAAGAGTGTGGAAATAGACTTGGGGTTTTATATAGAAAAAATAAAAATTACTGGACTATTAATTGCAATAAGTATGCAAGAGATCCAATAAGAAAAAGATGTTATCCTCATTTCTTTCCATATGATTATTTTGAATCTCAAGTATTAAGTAATTTATATAGTTATGTAAGAGGACTATTTAGTGCATTAGATATAGAAGAATTGAATAAGGAAATTATCAAAAGAACCGAATCTGAAACTACTGATACAAAAAATAATATTAAGAATCTGGAAAATGAAAAGAAGAAATTATTAACTAGTCTTGAAACTTTATACAATGATAGAATTGTTGGAAACATATCAATTGATACTTATAAGCAGATAGCAATTTCTTATGAAAATAAAGTGTCTTTAATTAATTCTAGAATTGAAGAACTAAATGGTTTAATTACAAATAAAACTATAATAAAAAATATTCCTAATTATACAAATAAAATAAGAAACCTTCTAAATATTAAGAATCCCAATAGAGAATTATTATTTACAATAATCGAAAAAATAGAAGTGGACAAAAACAGAATGATAACAATAATATTTAGATACAAGATACTAGATAATTTATCTTTTAAATATCAAGAAATGAATATAATAAGAAATCCATATGGTAGAAAAGGGAAAATGCTGCTATAATATAAATTGTGTGGAGGTGTAATGATGAAAAAAGAATTAAAAATTTTATTAATATTATTTAGTTATTTAGTAATATCAATTTTTTCGTTTATTGTTGGTAACAATGCATCTAAAATAAATATTTTTGAAAAAAAATATGAAATTATTGGGGAATCTTTTTCAAATGTGAATAATAACACTGAAATTATATACGAATTTTTAAATTATGATGAAATTAAATATATTGTGAAAAAAGATAACAAGGTTACTACTGAGTGTACAATAAGCTATTTGGAAAACACAAAAAATAAATATTACTATTCGTTTACAGGATGTAAGAAAGGATATATTTCTGAAGATGTTAATAAATTAATGATAGTCATGGAAAAAGAATACTTTTGCTTAAATAGCGACAAATGTTCTGATAATGAAAAATTTTTGCTAATTAAGTAGAAGAAATAAAATATAATATAGAAAAGATTTAGAATTATAATAGGAATAATCAAGCATAGTTTTAAAACTTTAATATATTTAAATATAGAGCAAAAAAATCACCACTAGTGAATAGTCGCAGGCGGAGATGGGGCTGAAGTAATTTATGCTCTTAGAAATAACTCAACTCTTGCTAAAAAAATATTAGATAGTATTGAAGAAACTGGTCAAAATGTAAGAAAATATTATCAACAAAGATTACCTAGTAATCCTAGTAAAGATTATTATTTTATGCACAGAGATACTCCTGAAAATGAAACGGTAATTGTTGAATATGGTTTTGTTGATAGTACTGGAGATGATGTAGAACAAATTAAAAACAATTATGAAAAATATGCTGAAGCTGTTGTTAAAGCAGTTGCAAATTATAAAGGCATTAATTATGTAGCACCATTAGGAGGAGATTTCTATACTGTTACTAAAGGCGATACTTTATGGAGCATAGCTAATAAATACGGAATAACTGTTGCAGAACTTAAGAAACTTAACAATTTACCAACAAATTCATTATCTATAGGTCAAACATTAAAAGTTGTCTCTGAAGAAGAAACAATACCGGAAGATTATCTGATTTACAAGGTCAAAAGTGGAGATTCATTATGGAAGATAGCTAATGAATATGGAACTACAGTTGACACGTTAATGAGTATTAACAATTTATCTAATAACAATTTAACAATTAATCAGCAATTATTTATACCTAAAACTAAAGAATCAGGTGTAGAAAGTAAAAAAACATACACTGTAAAGTCTGGAGATTCTTTGTGGAAGATTGCTAATGAAAATAACATAACTGTTGATGAATTGAAGAATGTAAATAATCTTTCTAGCAATATTTTATCTGTTGGACAAGTCTTAATAATACCTGAATATTCTACTGGTGAAATAAATTATGTTGTACAATCTGGTGATAATTTGTATTCTATTGCTAATAAGTACGGAGTTACTGTAGATGACATTAAAAAATTAAATAATTTGTCTTTTAATTTATTACAGATTGGACAAATATTAAAAATACCTGGTTCTACAAATTATAATACATATATTGTAAAATCTGGAGATTCATTGTGGAAGATTGCTAATACTTATGGTACTACAGTTAATAAATTAATGAACATTAATAATTTAACAACAAATAATTTAACTATTGGTCAAAAGTTATTAATACCGACTAATTAACATGAGAAATCATGTTTTTAAATAATTAAAAAGCGAGTTCACGCTATTAATATAATTCTTCACATACTCCTGGATCAGGTGCATAAAAACAATGGCTTTTATATCTTCCTGTATTTCGTTGATTAAACCAAATAGATTTACAATCAGAATTAGTACTAGGAGCATAAAACCATAATGCATTGGTTGCGGGATGATAATATTCTCCTTTAAGAACTCTTTTAGCTAGTTCTTTCTCTTTCGTCGTTGCTGAACCTGTATTAAATAAAGGACTGCTTGCACCGACAAAACCCCCAGGATTTTGATATATAACATCGTTTATTGTTCTTATGTTTTTAAAATCTAAACAATTAGCAATTGCTCTATTAACTATTACATTTCCAACCATAAGCATGCCTAAGTCCCCTTCTGAAAGAGCTTCAGCTCTCATTAGTCTAGCACACAAATCTAATTCTTTAGTAGTGTAGTTTATTAACATATTATTCACCTAAAATATTATATGAAAAAGTGTCAAATAATGATATAATCTTATTATGAAAAGAATATTAAAGGTATTACTTGTTTTGTTAATAGTATTTAGTTTTAATTCTTTTTTGTGTGCATATTCAAAGGAAAATACAATTAAAACATTTAGTGATATTATTAGGTATTATAATAATGGCGATAATAAAATATTTGATAATATAGATAAAACTAATCATAAATTATATAAAAATATAAAAGATAATATGGGAAAAGGAAACATTGAATATAATGAAAGCATTAGTATTATAGACGTCGAAGAAGGAACATATAAGCTAGCTGTAATGATAAATGCTTCAGGAAGAGTTCATAATTCTGAGTGGAGTGTTAAGAATAAGTATATTTATTTTACATTTAAATATAATGAAAATAATAATGATTTTGTTTTAATTGAAACCGATTTTTTTGATTCATGTGGAATAAATGTTATTACTAAAGCTTATAATGATTTATTTGTTAAAACATTAATTATTGCATTTACTATATTTTTAATAATTGTTTTTGTAACATATATTATTAGTAAGTTAGCTGTTAAAAATGATATTAAAAAATATAAAGAATCATTGAAATAAGTCATTAAATATAGTATAATATTTTTACTGTGCTGAAATAGGGGTATAGTTTAATGGTAGAATGACGGTCTCCAAAACCGTTTATGTGGGTTCAATTCCTACTACCCCTGCCATATTGATTAATAACTAGATTTATCTAGTTTTTTTTATGATATAATTATAAAGGAGTGCTGATATGAATATAAGAACTAAAGCAAAAAAATATGCTATAAAAGCTCATCATGGTCAGGTAAGAAAAAGTGATATTTCAAAGCCTATGATTATTCATCCTATTGATGTTGCAAATATTTTAGAAGAACAAAATTTTGATGATAATGTTATTGCTGCTGGCTATTTACATGATGTTGTTGAAGATACAAATTACACAATAAATGATATTGAAAAGAATTTTGGAGAAGATATTGCTTCACTAGTGTATAATGCAAGTGAACCTGATAAAAGTTTAATATGGGAAGAAAGAAAAAAACATACAATAGAAAATACTAAAAATTTAGATTTAAGACACAAAGCAATAATCTGTGCAGATAAAATAAGTAATTTAGAAGATTTAAGAATTATATCAGAGATTAAACAAAATTATGATTTTTCTGCATTTAGAAGAGATTTTGAAGATCAAAAATGGTATTATGAAAATATATATAATAGTCTAATAATTAATGAAGATGAAAATTACATAATGTTTAAGAAGTTAAAAGAATTAATTGATTATATTTTTTATAAAAAAACTAATGATAAATATGAAAAAAACATATTATTTAATGATAACCAAAATGAATATAAGGAATTATTAAAAATTCATTATAAAAAAGAGGAAATCTATAAGATGTTAAAGGTTCTAAACCATACGGTTCAGTATGTAATAGAATTTACAGGAACACCTAGAACAGGAAAGACTAGTTTAATTAATAATTTAAACGATTTTTTTAAGAAAAAAGGATTCGTGGTTGATACAATTGAAGAGTTTACTACTTCAAAAAAATACAAGAATGAAATTTATCCTTTATTGAAAGATAAGCATAAAAACATAATTAATACTGAAATACCAAAATATGTTTTAGCAGAATTGAATGAAGCTTTAAAGAATAATAATGATGTTATTATAATAGATAGATCTTTATTTGATAGGTTAATTCTGGTTAATAGACTTAATATGAAAAAAGGAATGATAGATAGTGAATATAATGATTATTTAAAAGTATATATTCCTTTAATTAAAGAAAAGATTGATATTGTAATTTCAACATATACTGATAGTATTACTGCATTAAAAAGAGATTACAAAGCAAATTTGTCTTTAGAAAAAAGGAACTTTTTAAACGAAGATAATATTAATGAATACAATAAATCACTAATAAATATGAAAGAATTAGCCGAGAAGGAAAATATCAGGTTTTATATGTTTGATACTACACAAAAAAGTCAAAGAGAAATATCAATTGAAGTTATTAACGTAATTTTAGATAATATGAGAAATAAATTAATTAACGAATTAATTAGTAAGTTCTAAATATATTATTTGACTGTGCATTACATTTTAGCTTTTAAACATTCTATTAACATATATTATTGCAAGTTCTTTTTCATCTTCTTTTAGACCACCAAGAATCCACATTTTACAAGCGTTATAAAGTGAACCACTGAAAATATATAATTCATATCTAGATTTAATGTCATTATCTTTATATGGATATAATGAAGACATATATTCAGTTATTTTATTTTGCATAATATTCGATAAATTTGATTTTTCAACCGCCATTACAAAATCTTTATATTTTTTAAAAAATTCGAATGCATATAATATTAATTGATCCATTGATGAATTATTTGAATTTATTAATTCACTTCTTTTATCATCATATTCTTCTAATATATCTATAAGATAGTTATTTAATATATCTTCTTTATAATAATAGTTTCTATAGTATGACATTCTAGAAACACCAGCTTTTTTAGTTATTTCTGTTATTGATATACTTTTAATATCCTTTTCATCTATTAATTCAATTAATGCTTTTACTATACATTCTTTTATAAAATTATTATTTTTTTTCAAACAAAATCACCTTTTTCGTAACATTTAAATAAACTATATAGTTATATTTAATTTAATATGTTACAATTGTAACATGAATTAATTTTAAAAGGAAGTGTTTTATGGAAAAAGTAAATGATTATATTAAAAAAATGATAAAAAAATTCAAAAATGAATTTGAATATAAAAAGCCATGGTTTAAATATTATGGTGATATGCCAGAAAATATTAATTATTTTCAAGGAAGTTTGTATGATTATTTGAGTGATACTGCATCTAGGAATGAGAATAGAATAGCTATTAGATTTTATGAAAAAGATATAACATATAGAAAATTTATGAAAATGATTGATAAAATAGCATATTCATTAAAACAATTTAAAGTTGTTGAAAATGAATGCGTTACTATTTGTATGCCTAATTCTCCTGAAAGTTTAGCATTAATTTATGCTGTAAATAAGATTGGTGCAATTGCAAATATAGTGCA
The DNA here is from genome assembly GCA_964545285.1 of uncultured Clostridium sp. GTDB lineage: Bacteria > Bacillota_I > Bacilli_A > RF39 > UBA660 > CAG-1000. Next base: position 28,615 of record CAZJEW010000011.1, on the reverse strand, counting down.
TCCTCTTTCTACTACTCAAGATATTGAAAGAGCATTAAAAGAAACTAATAGTGATACATTATTTTGTGCTGATGTTTCTATGCCTAAAGCAAAAGATATCAAGGTTAAACATTTTGTAATGGTTCCTACTAGTACAAGCTTAGTTGGAATTAAAAAAATATTCTATAATGTTAAATTTTCTATTAATATGAAACTTTCTGATAATCAAATGTCTTGGCAAGAGTTTATTAATAATGGAATTGATGAAAATTGTTATGTTAAAAGAAGTGGCAATGATCCTGCTGCAATAATATATAGTGGAGGTACTACAGGTAAACAAAAAGGTATAATAATTTCAAATTTAAATTTTAATGCTATGGCACAACAAACTGCCTCTGTTTGCAAATATTTAAAACCAGGTAATTCTGTATTATCAGCATTACCTATATTTCATGTATTTGGACTATCTATATGTGTTCATACTTGTTTAGTTGCTGGGATGACTCTTATTGTAATGCCAAAGGTTGATGTTAAAAGGATTAATCAAGACTTAAAAAAATATAAACCTACAGTATTTCCTGCTGTACCTTCATTATTAAAAATGATTGTTAATGGAAAAGATCCTGGGTATAATGCTTTTAAAGATATTAAAATGGTTGTTGTTGGTGGAGATTATTTATCTCCTGATAGTAGAATAGAAACTGAAAAGTATTTTAAAGAACATGGAAGCGATGCTTCTGTTAAAATAGGATATGGTCTTAGTGAAGCAACAGGATTTAGTTGTTGTACTGCTCCTTTAAATATCGAATTAGATTCTTTAGGAATACCAAATGCAGATATGGATATTAAAATATTTGAACCAGGTAGTGATGTGGAGAAATCAGTAGGAGATGTTGGTGAAATTTGTATTAGTGGGCCAACAATAATGATGGGATATATTAATGAAGATGAAGAGACTAAAAAAACTTTAGTAAGGCATATAGATAATAAAATTTGGTTACATACTGGAGATTTAGGATATATGAGTGATAAAGGAATATTTTATTATACTTCAAGACTAAAAAGAATGATTATATCTAATGGTTATAATATATATCCAATTGAACTTGAAGAAATAATTTGCAAATGTAAATATGTTGAAGCATGTACAGTAGTAGCTATGCCTCATAAAATCAAAAGTCAAGTTCCTAAAGCAGTTATTGTTATTAAAAAGAATGTTGAGGATACTCCTGAGGTTAGATTATCGATTCAAAGATATTGTTATGATAATATTGCTAAATATGCAATGCCTTTTGTTTATGAATTCAGACATGACATGCCAATAACAGCCGTAGGAAAAGTAGCTTATAGAAAGCTTGAGAATAATGAAAAATAGAATTAAATTAAAAGATAGAGAATTACCCAAATATACAAAAGGTGAAGAAGTATTCAATATGGTTACACATATAGTGGGTGTAGCTATAGGTATTGTTGCTCTTGTGTTAGGAATAGTAATCTCTGTTAAAAACCATAATGTTTATGGAGTTGTAGGAAGTAGTATTTTTGGATTTACAATGATTCTTTTATATTCTATTTCTAGTATTTATCATGGTTTAAGTCCCAAACTAATGGCAAAAAAAGTATTTCAGGTATTAGATCATTGCACAATCTTTTTGCTTATTGCTGGTTCTTATACCCCAATATTATTATGTTCAGTTAGAGAATATAGCCCTACATTAAGCATCATTATATTAAGTATTATTTGGGGTGTTACTATTATTGGAATAATACTTAATTCAATTGATCTTAAAAAATACAAAGTGTTTTCTTTAATATGTTATTTAGCTATGGGATGGTGTATACTTTTTATTGGTAATAAAATATCAGAAATATTAGTACCAAATGCTTTGTTATTTTTAATTCTTGGTGGTGTAAGCTATAGTGTAGGTGTTATATTTTATGTTTTGGGAAATAAAAAGAAATATTTTCATTCAATATTTCATATATTTGTAGATATTGGAAGTATATTCCATACATTATGCATACTATTATATATATTATAATATTTTCTTTATTATTGGTATTTTATTTAATAAATAAACACATGGTAAAGTAACAATAAATACTAAGAAAGAAAATAATGGAACACCTATAAAAGAATTTATTTTTAATATGTTTATATTCTCAGTTAAAATATTAAAAGGAATCACATGAAACAGGTAAACTCCAAACGAATAAGGAGATAATTTTTCAAAAATATTTGTATCTTCAAACTTATCTTTATTAATTAGTATTAAAGAGTAAACACATAGTGAACTGATTATAATAAATATACTTCTATATCCAAAAAGTAATTCAAAGTATTTACCCTTTAATAAAGAGATTATAAATGTTGCTGAAATTGTTATTAGAGAACAAAGAACTAATAATAATGTAGATAATCTTTCATATTTTTTATATTCAGGTGTTATTCTTTTATATAGTATATAACCAACAATATAGTAACCTAAATAATATGTTGCCTGTACTAAAGGAATCGGATATATTACTTCAAAGTTTATATGTAATAATGACTGAATAATAATTTTTATGATGTAATAAAATCCTGAAAATATTAACCATAATTTTATAAATAAATTTTCTAAATTATTGTCCATATTTTTTAACATATTTTGAATGAATGGCGTTATTATATATAAACCTAGAATAGCATATAAAAACCATAGATGCGCTTTAACAGGTTTAATTATTAAACTAATAATATCTTTAAATGATGTAATATCTATATTCATGTAAAATTTATTCCATAATATATAGATTATATTCCATGATATTAAGACTATAACAAATCTTTTGATTTTTTTAATATATTTTTCTTTTTCATAATTTTGTCCAAGTATCAAGCTTCCACTTATCATAAAGAATATGGGTACAGAAACTCTCGATATGGCATTATAAATAGTAGCTCCTAAATATGAAGAAGTGGATATGTCAGAATATCTTCTACAATAGTAATTTGATAAATGAATTATAATTACTAATAGCATAGATAATATTCTTAAAAAATCAAGTGATTTATCTCTTTTTTTAACATTATTTTTCATACGTCAATAATATCAAAAATTAAGATTTTTTTCAATTGAATATGCTATAATATTTTTATTAAGGAGTTTTTATGGCAAGCGAAGATAAAAAAGATTTTAATGCAATGATGAATAATAATAAAAATATGCCCAAAATAGTAGAAATGACTGATGAAAAGGCCATTAAAAAATGGGGTGGAAGAAAAATGATTATTGCCCCTCCGATATATTATGATGAAGTTATTAAAAAAATTCCTAGTGGAAAATTGGTAACTACTAATGATATTAGAAATTTTATAGCTGTCAAAAATAAGGTTGATATTACTTGTCCATTAACTGCTGGTATTTTTATAAATATATGTGCTTGGGCTAGTTATCAAAGAAAAGATGATGTTACCCCTTATTGGAGAGTATTAAAAAGTAACGGTGAACTTAATTCTAAATATCCTGAAGCTTATGATTTACAAAAGAAATTATTAGAAAATGAGGGACATAAGGTGATACCGAAAGGTAAGACAAATATTGTTTATGTTGTAGAAGACTATGAAAAATCCATATACAAATTTTAAGAATTAATGTATACATAAAGATTATATGTTCTTTTTTATTAAAAAAGCAAAGGAAAAAAATGATAATAAATAAATCTATTAAAGAAAAACTTCCTGTTAAGGATTTAAATAATTTATATGTTGTTGCCGATTTTGATAGAACTATTACTAATGGTAATAGTAAAACTTCGTGGTCTATTTTATCAAATAGTGATTTGGTATCTGCTGAATATAAATCCGAAAGAGATGAATTATATGCGAAATACAGACCTATAGAACTAGATGAGTCAATGAATATAAATGAACGTAATAAATTAATTAAAGAATGGTTTATTAAACATATTAGTTTATTTGTTAAGTATAAAATAACTGATAAAGTATTTGAAGAAGCTGCTACAAATTTAAAAATAATGGAATTTAGACGTGGAGCAAGGAATTTCATTAAATTTTTATATGAAAATAACATTCCATTAATAATAATAAGTGCAGGAATAGGCAATTTCATTGAATGTTTTTTAGAATTAAATGATTCATATTATGATAATGTATATGTAAGTAGTAATAAAATAATATTCAAAAATGGAATAGCGTGTGGTGTCGATAAAAATATAATACATAGTTTAAATAAAAACGAAGTATCTCTTCCAAAGGATATTAAAGATAAAATTGCAAATAGAAATAATGTGATTCTATTAGGAGATCAAATAGGTGATTTGAAAATGGTTAATAAGGCTGATCATGATGAGGTTTTAACCATTGGATTTATGTCAGAGGAAAACAATGATTTTGATAGATACAAAAATAGTTTTGATATATTATGTTACGGAAAAGATAACTATTATAGTTTAATGAAAAAAATATTTGATAGTTAGTTTCAATTATCATATTATAGCTATATATTAAGTAATGGATTGCCTATTTTAAAAATCATCTTAATAGAATAAAACATTTGAATAATATCATTTTTTGTGATATTATTTTTATATATAATAAAGAGGTGCTTTATGGAAGAAGAACTAATTATTACTCCTGAAGAATTTGCTGAATATTTAAATAGAATTAATGAAGAGTATGATAATGATGATTCATTAGATACATGTATTCATTCTGATTTTGTTGTTAATGATGATAAATGTAACCATAAACTTAGAAAAATAGAGGATGATTTGGCACAAACAATAGTTGAAGGTTCTTTTACTTATGATGACATATTTAAAAGTAAAATGTTAATACCTGCAGTTGTTGGTTATGCAAAAAGAAATCCATTAACTGATGTTGTTACCTCACCAAATCCTAAGAATACTTCTGTATATAATTTATCATCATGCTCTACTGATGGAAATGCGTTAACTATAGGGAATATAGATAAAAAATTTGCTGAGGAGATTGCTCATAATATTAGGCAAATACCTGCAGTTAAATATAAACCACACGAAAAAGCACAAGCACAAAAACTTGAGAAAACGTCTTCTGGTTTTGTTGGCATTATTGAGTTATGTATACTAGCGTTTGCGGTAACTTTTATTGTTGGAGTAGTTTTAGCATTACAAATGATGTCATGAAAAAAATTTTATTAATATTATTGCTAGTTGTTTTTTTATTCGGATGTGAATCTAAAGAAAAAAACAATTTGTATTATTCGCCGAATACAATTCGATTTATTGATTCAAGTAATTATGTTTTAACATTATATTATGATGAACAGATGTTACAAAAAGTTGAATGGACTATAGTTGCCGATAGCAAAGAAGCTGCTGATAAGTTTGAAAATTATTATAAGGATAGTGTTGACTACATATTAACTAGAGATGAAAATACAATTATTCTTGAATATTCTGAAAGATTAACTGATGAATTATTTTCCGGACTCACTCAAGAAGAAATTAAAGTGTATTTGAAAAGTAAAGGATATACTCTTATCAAAGAATAATATTCTTTTTATTTTATATTAAATATGATAATATTATTATGGAGTAATTTATGAATGATAAGTATTCGAAAATAGTGAATGAACAGACAAATATTAATAGTAAAGCAAGAAGATTATTATTAAAACAAATAAAGTATTTTTATGAATTATTGGAATTAGGTATTAAAACAAGCAATGATTATAATGTAGGAGATTTAGTATTATTAAAAAAAGGAACCTTTTTGCATGGTACTAGGGATAATATTGAAGGGTTTAATAATATTACCAAAAATGGTTTTATTAGTGGTAGTTTTACTAATGTAGAGCATGAACAAAAATATCCTTATACTATTGGTGTATGGAACATAAAAAAAGATATATTGTTAAAAGATTATATTACTAATTATAGTGGTATGACTATTGGATATATGAAGCCAAACAATATATTTTATACTGAAATGATTCCTTATGGTAAAATCGATGAATATTTGAATGAACTTAGGAAAATTAAACTTTGGAAGTGGGATGGAGAACAAACAAAAGAAATAAGATTTTTGCCTAGTTTGGCTGATGATAAGGTTCAAATTGGCTTTATTATTAATACTCAAAATAGATTAATTAAAACTTTAATAGAGAATGACATTTTTAATAAAAAATTTAATAAGAATTTACTTAAATTTTTTGTTAATCCAAAGTTGATTGACTCATTTGTTAAAGATAAAAAAAATTGTTTTACAACTGATAGAGAATCTGCTATAGTATTTGGTATACCTAATATATTTATAGAAGGTATAATTGTTGGTAGAAAATATGAAAAAAATAATACAATACTTGATCATATAAAAGAAATATTGCCAAATGTTTATATTTGCAATGTCGATGGAAGTGTAATCAAAATATAAGAAAGAAAAAATTGAATAATAATGACAGCTTTTATGGTACTACACATTACGTAATTATTTGTTTTCTTGCTTTAAATATTATTGTGGAACACAAAATTATTGAACTAGAAACTATTTAAAAAAGGATAGTTTGCCAATTAATATGTTAAAACAAGTAAAAAATGTATTAAAATGTATTTAAATAATAATACATATTGAATAATAGAATTAAATAAGGAGAATATATGGAAAATTTAATTGATTCGGTTGTAGGTGTATTTTCTGGACTTACATCCATTAAATATGGAAAAGAACTAATTGTATTTATTATTTCTTTAATGCCTTTATTAGAATTAAGAGGTGGTCTAATAGCAGCCTCTTTACTTAATATTAATCCATGGACAAGCTACATTATTTGCATAATAGGTAATGTAATACCAGTTCCTTTTATTTTATTGTTTATTAATAAAATTCTTGAATGGATGAGTAATAGTAGAATTAAATGGATGAATAAAACTGCAAATTGGTTATATAAAAAAGCTAAAAAGAACAAAGAAAAAATAGATAAATATGGTTATTTAGGGCTGGTTTTATTCGTAGGAGTTCCTCTTCCTGGCACTGGAGCATGGACTGGCTGTTTAGCTGCTTCCGTATTTAATATGAATAGAAAAAAATCGTTCTTTTGTATTATGGCTGGAATAATAATTGCTAGTATAATAATGATGATTATTTCATTTGGACTTTTGAAAAGTATAATTTGATAGACAATTATACTTTTTTATTATATAATTAGTATGAAAAGTATGAAAAGTTATACAAGGAGAAATTATGACTAAAACTAAAGGTAAGTATTTATTTGGAATATGTAAAGTTGGCGAGAAAGGTCAAATAGTAATCCCTAAGGAAGCAAGGAATGCATTTAATATAAATCCGGGTGATTCATTAATAATGCTTGGTGACATAAAAAAAGGTATTGCATTGGTTAAATTTGAAACTTTTTCTGATGTTGCCGGTAAAATATTAAATGAAAGGGTAAATGATGATATCAATAGAAACTAAAAATTTAGAAAAAAAATATGGAAATAATATCGCAGTCAATAAGATAAATTTGTCAATAAATGAAGGTGAACTTTTTTCATTGCTTGGTGTTAATGGAGCAGGTAAAACTACTACTATTAAAATGCTTTCTTGTTTGTCTAAGCCTACTAGTGGAGAAGCATTTATTTTAGAATTTAATATTAAAAAAGATCAATATAAAATTAAAAGTATTCTTAATATTTCTCCTCAAGAGACTGCTATTGCTCCTAATTTAACAGTTAGAGAAAATCTTGACTTTATAGCCGGAATTTATGGTATTCCATATCAAGATAGAATTAAAAAGGTTAACGATACTATTAAAGAATTCAAATTTGATAACATTTCTGAAGAAAAAAGTATTACTTTATCTGGTGGTTGGAAACGAAAACTTTCTATAGCAATGTCGTTAATAACTGAACCTAAAATATTGTTTTTAGATGAACCTACTTTAGGATTAGATGTTCTTGCTAGAAGGGAATTATGGAATTTAATTAAAAGTTTAAAGAAAAAAGTGACTATTATTCTTACTACTCATTACATGGAAGAAGCTGAAGAACTATCTGATAGAGTTGGAATTATGAAAGATGGAATAATAATTGATGTTGATACACCTTCAAATATAATAAAAAAGACAAAGGCAAAAAATTTTGAAGATGCTTTTGTTAAATTGGTTGAAAAGGAGGAAGAATAAAATGAGAATATTTGTATTTGCAAAGAGAAATATAAAAGAGATACTTAGAGAATTTACAAATCTAGTTTTTTTACTTGGGCTTCCATTATTTCTTTTAATTATTTTTCAACAATTTAAAATACCTAATGATGTCTATAGTATCAATAATTTTGCTCCAGCTATAGTGATATTTAGTTACGGATTTTTAACTCTATTTGTATCTCAATTAATTGCAAAAGATAGAACTAGTTCGTTATTGACAAGACTATTTTCTTCACCTATGAAACCGATAGATTTTCTATTTGGTTACACAATTTGTGTTTTACCAATTGCGTTATTGCAATCAATTATATTTTTTTCATTTTCATTGCTTTTTGGACTTGAATTTTCTATTAATGTTTTCTATACAATTTTATTGTTATTACCAGTCAGTTTATTATATATAAGCCTTGGTATTCTTATTGGTTGTATCGCTTCAGATAGAAACTCACCTGCTATTTCATCGATTATTGTTCAATTGATTTGTTTTACTAGTGGAATGTGGTTTGATGCTAGTATGGTTGGTAAGGTATTTGGATTCATATGCAAAGTTTTACCATTCAAATATACTGTTGATATTGCAAGATATTCAATATTAGGAGATTTTAATAAAGTATTAATACCGTTTACTATAGTATTATTATTTATAATAGTTATATATATATTATCAATTATTATATTCAAAAATAAAATGAATAACGATAAATTATAGTTATTCATTTTAATTTACTAAAAACTTCTTTTAAACCTTCGTTAATAACAAGATTAGCTCTGTTATCATAATCCGTAGTATCTTTATTTATTATTACTAAATATTTTCCTCTAAAATAATTAATGAGTCCGCTAGCTGGATAAACAGTTAGAGAAGTTCCAGCAACTATAAGCATATTAGCTTTTGTTATTGCATCTATAGATTTATTGAGTATACTATTATCCAAAGGTTCTTCATATAATACTACATCAGGTTTAATTATGCCACCACATTTGCAAAATGGTAATTCCTCACTGTTAAATATTGCTTTCTCATCATAAAACTTATGGCATTTTGTACAATAATTCCTATATATGCTTCCGTGTAATTCATAAACATTATTTGAACCAGCTTTTGAATGAAGCCCATCTATGTTTTGAGTTATTATTGCTTTTAGTTTATTCTCTTTTTCTAATTTAACTAGATAATTGTGTACTATATTTGGATTTTTATTTGTGCAGTTTAATTTATCTTTGTAAAATTTATAAAATTCTTTTGTTTCTAATGTAAAAAATGTGTGACTTAATATTGCTTCAGGTGGGTATTTATATTCCGTATTATATAGCCCATCTTTACTTCTAAAATCTTTAATACCACTTTCAGTAGAAACTCCTGCTCCGCCAAAAAACACAATATTATTTGATTCGTTTATCATGATTTGTAGTTCTTTTATTTTATTCATAATAATCTCCATAAATATTATAACATTTTTTAATATAAAAAAATATTTTACATACAATGTATTAAACACTACTTGACAAAACATAGTAGCAGTGATAATATTGTTATGAGGTGGTGAAATGGATACTCAATTTAAAAAGGGTGTTATGGAATTACTTGTTCTAATTTTTGTGTCAAAAAAAGATAGATATGGATATGAACTAGTAGAAGAAGTAAGTAAAGTAGTTAATGTGAATGAAGGTACAATATATCCTATATTAAAAAGACTTACTAATGAAAGATATTTTGAAACATATTTAAAAGAATCTACTGAAGGTCCATCAAGAAAGTATTATCATCTTACAGTATTAGGAAAGAATAGATTGGATGGTCTTATGAAAGAATGGAAAAAGTTTGAAAGTAGTGTTAATAGTTTTATAAAGGAGAGTGAATAATATGAATAAAGAAGATTTTTTAAATAGATTAAAGAGTAAATTATCTATATTAGATAATGATGAAGTAAGTGATATATTATCTGAATATAGTGAACATATCGATGAAAAGGTTAAAGATGGATCTAGTGAGGAAGATGCTATAAAAGAATTTGGGAATATAGATGAACTTGCAAGAGATATATTAAGTGCATATAAGATTAATGGTGATTATTCTCAAAATAAGTTTGATTCATTTATTGAAAGTATTGTAAATACTACTAAAGAAGTTTTTAATAAGATTGTTAAGATTTTATTTCATAGCACTGTAAAAGATATAATTAAACTTGTTTTGTATTTGGTTATTCTTATATTGATTGTTTGGTTATTAAGAATACCGTTTGAACTGCTTAATTCTTTATTAAATAATATATTTGATATATTACCTGGTGTTTTGAGGGATGCTTTTGATATTATTATTTCTTTAGTAATAAATATATCTTATATCGTTATTTCTTTCTTGTTCGTGATTAAAATGCTAAAAGAGAGAATGCTAGGAGAGTATGTTGAAGAAGAAATTATTATAGAATCTACTAAAAAGAATAAAATTAAGAATTCAAAAAAAGAAAATGTAATTAAAAAAGAAACTATTTATAAGAATAATAAAACATTTATTGACTCTATAATAGATTTAATAATGTTTATACTTAGAATTATAGCTTTATTTGTAATTATTCCTGGTGTTATTGGCATTATATTTTCAGCAGTTGGTCTTTCATATTTAATATTGTTTTCAATTAATTATTACGCTTTTATTGGACCTATTATAATATGTTTAGGCCTATTATGTGGAAGTATTTGGTTTACTGATATTTTATATAGATTTATTGCTAAGAAAAATGGTTCGTTTTTAAAGTCATTTATTTCATTCATAGTTGCATTAGTACTTTGCGGAATAGGAATAGGAGTATCAATTTTAGAAATAACTAACATAGATGTTGAAGAATATTCTACACCATTATCTTTAATTGATACATATGAATATAACACTGATGAAATACATGCGGTATCATGTTTTAATTGTATAACTGTTGAAAAAGTAGTTGATAATACAATGAGTGATAATGAGTTTATAGTAAATTTATATGGAAATGAATTTCAAGAAACTATAGAGGAATTATATTATTCTGATAATCAAAGAGTATCTTACTATTATAGAAATGATGATTACAAAGTATTCAAAAAAATATTAGAAAACTTGAAATTAGGTAAAATATATGATTACACTATAAATGATAATGTAAAGATAGAAGTAATTGGAAATGAAAATACTTTAAATAGAATTAACACTGATAATAATTGGGATTAAATAATCCCTTTTTTGTGATATAATATTTATATGAAAAAGATTAAGAGTATAATTTTATTAATTGGTTTGTTTTTGATAGCGTTAATATCAGTATTATTTGTGTTTAGTAACAATATTAAAAATATAAAATTGAGGAATAAAACTAAAGAAATTATTAACTATGTTTATAAGTTAGATAGTAATGAGTATTATTATAAATATGGCGTTTTATATGATTTGAATAATAATATTATTACAACTGATTATTATATTGATGGTGTTGGTAAATTTATAAAGGATGATTATGGTAATGTTGAAGTGTCTTTAACTCTTGAAGACAGGTGTATTTATAAAACTTATTTAGGAAAAGTAAAAGTAGATACTGAATGCAATTATATTAAGGATATTAAACCAGTTATTAGTAAAAACAATTCACAAATATCGTTTAAATTTGATTATGAAATAGTATCTTATAAATTATCAAGACAGAGAGATTATAGCGGTGATTTCATTAAATTAAATAGTAATTCATTAATACTTAACTTATATGATCAAGGAGTTTATTATATTTGGTTTAAAGATTCATATGGAAATTTAAGTTCTTCAATTGAGTTTAATATTAATTGTTTAAATGCTCAAAATAGTGAATACTATAAAGGCATGCTTTATTGTGCTGGATCAACTTTAACAATTGATGATTACACTTGGATTGTTGTAAGTGATATTAATGAAGAAATTACTTTAATGAGACTTGAATCATTAGATAATAGTATGAGTCATACTAAGGGAAATAATGAATATAGATGGAGTAAATCTCTTATAAATGAATATCTTAATAGTAAATATATTAACACTCTTAGCGATGATCTTAAAGATTCTCTTGTTAGTATTAAAATATGTGATGATGAGTCAGGAAATAATGGTTGTGATTCTAATGATGGTTGTGGAGGATATAAAAAAAGTACTATTGAAGAATATGAATGGTCTTGTGAAAAATATACTACCAGTAAAGTAAGACTAATATCTTATGATGAATATTCTAATTTATATGATAGGCTTAGCGATAAGTCATTGATATATGGAAATTATTGGACAATTAATTCATATAAAATAAATAAAACCGGAATATCAATTACGAATAATGGTGAAGTTTTTGTAAATGAAGATACAGTTAATGAATTAGAAGTTAAACCTGTTATTACATTGAAAAGATAAAAAAACAAAGTTATTATTTAACTTTGTTTTTTCTTATATATAATATTGAAGAAATAAGTGCTATTACTGAAATAATAGTTCCTGTTATAAATAATTTTGGGAGATATTTAAATTCAATTTCATGCTCTCCTTCATTTAAATGTAAGCATATAAATGCATCATAACAGGCATTGTATTTAGTTTTAATACCATCAACATATATACTCCATCCCTTATCATAAGGTATAGTTGTAAATAATATATTCTTTTCTTTTGTCGATGTTATTGTGCCCATAATATGTGAATCAGTTTCATAATTTGTAATTATTAATTCGTTTGATTTCATTTCGTTTATAAAATGAATATATTCACTATATTTAATAAAATAGTATTGCAAATAATCAATGTCACAATTAATTGTTGATCTTATTTTATATTCATATGTATCACCTTTATGAAGAAATACAGGAGTTGTATTGCTTATTCTACATGATTCACATTCTGCACCGTTGATATAAATGACAGCACTTGCATAAAAATTTGCCTTTCTGTTTGATGTTATGAATCCATCTTCTTCTGCTATTCCGTTTATTGAAGTATAAGCAGTTGAATCTTCTTGTTTAATAACAGATATTTGATATTTTTCTTTCTCCTCATCATATATTATTTTAGTTCCGTGAAATTCGAAATTATTTAGTAATACATAGAGTTCTCTTTTATCATTTAACATTGTGTTAACAATTTCTTCGGTATTTTTAAAGTACTCATCTTCTATGAAATTATAGTCATATATACTATCATGAACCATGTATCCTAAGCTTAAAGCATCATTATTTCTATATATTTTCATTTGTTCTTCATTTACTAAATCATAATATAATTCTGATCCTCCATTTAAATATTTTATTCCTAATATTGATGTCATATAAGGATTTTTGAAATTAAATTGCAAACTTGCACTATCACTAACTATATAGTCAAAATACTTATCAAAGAAATTCATTATTTTTCCATTTCTTATAGAATCAAATATTACTATACCATTATAGTCATACATTGCACCATTATTATAATTAATACTCGTTGTATATTCTACTCTGTAGAATGTTCCTTCTTTTTCTAGCTTTTTAATATTTGATGTTGCGACCTCATATGAAGTATTTGCCGTGTCATATGATTCTTTGTCTACTGAGTTAGATAATCTTTTCATAGTCATTATTGAGTTAAGTGTTACTTCAATTATGAATAAACCTAGAATTAATATATAAGCATATTTATTCTCTGAAAACAACATATATTGTATTAACATGAGTATAGATAATATATAACATACAAGTTGCATTGGTGAATCACTTATTGTTGATTTTAATGCTGGATATATTGATAATGCTATTAAAACAGCTACTATTATTAATTTATAATACCATTTCATATTGAAATATTCATTGTTTAAATACGATTTGTACGAAATTATTATTAAGAAAAACACAAAAGTAAATATATATCTATTAGGATACCATATTGGTCTTTGCATTAAATGCCAAAAATAATCAATTAAATTAAAACTAATACTTAATAAGAAAAATGCAATAAAAGCCCCTGTAACTATTTTTTCTTTTTTGCTAATATTTTTATTGAAAAAGTACTTAATGACTCCGACAATAACAAATAAAGAACAATAAATGTTAACATAACCATATTTAATATCGAATACTGCGGTTGAACCTGGCATAATTTTATAAAATATATTTAAGAAATTTAAATTAAAACTAAAATATTTTGTTTGTAGTTTATCGCTATAAAGAGCTGCTTTTCCTTGAAATAACTCGTAAGCAATTGGAAGAATAATAATAGAACACATTATTCCACAAAGTATACTGGATATTAAAAACTTATATATTATTCTTTTATTCTTTTTTTCTAATAATATGTAGTTATAAATAAAATATAATACACAAAATATACATACCATATATCCTATATAAAAATTAGCTAATATTGATAAAGTAAGCGAAAAAACATAAAGACCCAATTCTTCTTTATTTATTAATTTATCTAATCCAATCATTACAATTGGAAATAATGCTACTACGTCAAAATACATAAAATTAAAAAAATAACAAATATTATATCCCATTAATGCATAAGCACTACTAAAAACTACTAAATATAAATTACTTTTGGCTTTATATTTATACCTTAAAAATTTACACATAGTAAATCCACATAAAGCAATTCTTAAGTAAACAATTAATGAATAATAATTTAATACATTGGAATTATTAAAAAAAATGCATAATAGATTTGTGGGATTAAACATGTAATATATTGCGGTTGCATAAAAATTATATCCTAATAATCCTTTAAATGAATAAAATAAACTGTTTTTTCCAAGTAATACACTTCTAAAATATGAAGTGAACCCTGGATATTGATAATATCCATCATACTTTGCAAAGGAAAATTTTCCTAAAGGATATAATTCACAAAATAATGCTGTAACTAACAATACAAATATTGGTACTATTATTGATAATATTTCTGGATAATATTTTTTTAAAAAAGCAACAAATTTTTTTAATGATTGTTTCATTTTACCTCACGAAAATTATTTTATCATAAAAAAATGAAAAAGTATTGAAAAATAGAAAAATAACTGGTAAACTATATATAGTAAAGGAGGAAAGAGTTATGGATAATAACAAAGGACAAACAATTTTTTTATCAGTTATAGGTATTGCAACATTATTAGTTGCTATTATAGGTGCAACATTTGCATGGTTCTCTGTTAATGTTACTGGTAATGATCAAGCATCTAGTATTATCGTTACTACTGCTACATTAGGAAGCATCGTATTTGCTGATGGTAATACTATTAATTTGTCTAATATTAGACCTGAAGATAGTCCTATTGCTACAAAGAATTTTACTATCACTAATAGTACTTCAAATTTGACTGCGTCTATTATATATTCTATTTATATGAATGTAACTGCTAATGATTTGTCAGCAACAGTAAATGAAACTCAATTAGCTTCTGGTGTAACAGGAGATTGGTTTGTACATGAAATTGCTCCAAACACAGTAGCTTCAACACTTTCTGGTATTTCTTTAAGTGGAAATAATCAAGATGTTTTAGCATTTACTGGCGTTTCAGAAGCTGAAGAAGCTCAATTTATTGCTGTTCCAAATGTAGGTACAAAGATAGAATTGACACCTAACCATCGTGGAATAATAAATGGCGTAGCTACTCATGCATATACTTATACTATTAAATTTATGGATTCTAATTCTAATCAAAATGCTGGCCAAGGTAAAGCTTTTGCTGGTAAATTATTAGTAGATGTAATTCAATAAATTATAGTACAAATTGTATATTATTCAACTTAATCTTTAGAACGTTGACTAATACACGCGTGTAATATATTATAAAGTCTAAGCAGTTTTACTGCTTTTTCTTTTGTATAATTATTTATTTATTATTGTATAATGATTAATTTTTTGTTATTATTATTATAGGAGATTAGAATGAATAAGAAAGAGAAAAATTATATATTCGTTTTATTTATTTTTATGTTTTTAACAATTATTGCTATGACTTCAGGAATAGCATATAATTATTATACTAAAAGTAAAAATAATAATAATGTAGAAGTTGTTGTTAAAAATATTAGTTTATTTATAAGTTATAATAGCGGTAAAAAAATTAATATTAAAACTATGGATAATAGTTTAGACTATAATTATAATTTTAATGTTTCTAATTATGATAAAGATTACACTGTAAAATATAGATTAATGTTTAATATTGAAAGTGCTGTTGAATCTGATGATTTATTTACTTATACTTTATCATCATATAGTAAAGATACTAATAATAATGATAAGTTAATTACCATCGATAGTACTGTTGTTCCAAGTATTAATACTGATTTAGGTGTTGGAACTATTACTCCTAATCAAATTCATTATTACACATTGAATATTAAATATACTGGTGAAAAGTCCAACAAATTATTTGTTGGTTATATTACCCTTGAAAAAGCTATTGATTAGAGGATTATATGGAAGAAAGTAAGAAAGATAAATTTAAAAGAAGATTTAAAATATTGTATAAAACTATATGTGGTTTCTTAATTGGAATTCTAGTGTTTATCGGTTTGTTTTTGGTTTTTTATGTTGTCTCTGGTAAAGCAGCTGAAATGAAAGGTCATAATCCACTAGTAGGTTTATTTACTATAATAAGTCCAAGTATGACACCCAATATTAAAGTATATGATGTTGTATTAACATTAAGGGTTGATAAAACTAATGATATTGAAGTTGGAGACGTAATAACCTTTTATTCTACTAATGCTTTTTATGGTGGTACTCCAATAACACACAGAGTTGTTGACAAATTAAACATACCAGAGATGGGTGGTATAGTATTTCAAACTAAAGGGGATGCTAATCAAAAAGCAGATAATGAGAAAGTTCCATTAGATAATGTTGTTGGTAAAGTTGTAATGAGATTACCTCAACTTGGAAGACTTCAATTCTTTTTAGCATCTAAAGGAGGGTGGATTATTGCAATTATGATTCCTTCTTTAGCAATAATATCATACGACATTTATAAAATCTTAAAATTATTATTACTTAAAAATAAATTATTAAGTATAAGGAATAGAAATATTTAGATATTTCTTTTCTTTCGATTATTGCAATTAATTTTATAGTTTGATATACTTAAATAAGAATAATAAGGAGATAATATGAATAGTGTGTTAGAAAAATACTTTTCTAGAAAAAAAAGTAATTTGTTAACTTATATTAGTGATATAATTGCTATTTTTGATTATACTCCAACGGTAGAAATTAATAATAAAAATAAGTCTATAAAAAAGATATTAAATATATACTTTGAAAAATATTATAAAGTACTTGATATTAAATTTGATGTTTTAGAAAAATATTATAAATTCGATCAAGAGACCGATTTAGATTTTAAGATAATAATAGAATGTATTATTGAATATTATGAAAACGAGAATATTCCTATTGCTAGTGTAAATAATAACATTATTTATTTTTCCTATTTAATTTATTTTGGCTTTTTAATTGAAAGATTGAAAGACACTATTATTATTATGCCTAATAAAGAAGATTTTATTGTGAGCATTTCTAATAAAGTTTCTCCTTCTTTTAAGTGCATTAAAAATGATAAGTTTAAAACTAATGTTAATAAATTAATTAATTCTATTAAAATTGATATTAGAGATTATAATAAATTAGTTAATACCATCGATAAAATTAGATATTATAATTCATATAATGAGTATATTAGTATTAATGATAATGAAAGTCTATATAAAATAAAATATAAATATAAATTAGATGATGTTAAAAAATTTAAGGAAAGTGACGTTAGAAAAGTAATGTCAGGGAGAAAAATTGATGGTTCATTTATTTTAATATCTTATGAATTAGCTCAACTTACATTACTAAAATGTTTATTGTATGAACAGAGGGTAATTATTGGATTAAAAATAGATAAAAAGTTTTATAGAAAGAAATCAAATATTACTGCACTATTAAAACTAATTACTAATAGATATACTTCTAATTATACAAGAGTAATAATTGATGGTAATGATTATGAAGAGTGCGATGAGCTAAATAAAATTAAAGAAAATAATATAGTTATTATGGTTGATTCTAATAGATTAGATGATGTTAAAAATATTAATTTCGATAATAAGATGGTTCTTATTACTTCTAATGAATTTATTGTTAAATATAAAGAGGAACTTGATAAAAGAAAAATTAAGTATATAAAAAAATCTACCGAAAGAATATATAAAGAAAAAGATTTATTCTTAACTAAAGTAGAATTTATGGAGGTATAATTATGGGTAATGTTGGTGAGTTCTTTTTAGATTTTCTTACTCCTTTTTTTAAAGGATTTGTAAGTATTTTTGAGGCTCTATTTAAAGGCCTTTTAGAAATGTTTAATGTTATTAATTATATATCTATTATTAATGATCATAAATCCGATTTAACGGGTGCTAAAGTATTTATAGTTGTATTAGCTATAATTATTTTGCTTGGATTGATGGCTATTTTAGTTTTTGTAATTATTAAAATTATTAAAAGGATAATTCGTATTAGGAAAAAAAATCACGAACAAGAATTATTACTTGAAGAGGTTGAAAATTTAAATTATGAAAATATTAAGCTTAAAAAAGAAAATGAAAAATTCATAGCAATGGCAAATGGTGAAATTACACCTGAAGGGGAAAATGTTGGAGCTGAAGAAGAACCTGAAGAAGAAAAGATAGAGCATGAAAATGATGAGAGATTTTATAAACTATGTAGAATTGATGAAAAATGGGCTGATTATGTTCCGGTTCCAACTAATGATGCTATTAAGTTAAATGAAATTTGTGATCAGTTTAGAAATTATTCTGCATCCGAATTAGGTTTATATTATAATATAGATTTAATTAGATTGTTTATATCCGGGTTTGCTTCAAACAGATTAATAATTTTACAAGGTATATCAGGTACTGGTAAAACTTCTCTTGCCTATGCTATGGGTAGTTTCTTAGATAATGAATCTGTTATTGCACCGGTTCAACCATCTTGGAGGGATCGTGCTGAATTATTTGGTTATTTCAATGAATTTACCAAAAAATTTAACGAAACTGAATTGTTAAGTAAAATGTATGAAGCTGGATATAATGATAAAATATATATAGCTATCTTAGATGAAATGAATATAGCCCGTGTAGAATACTATTTTGCTGAAATGTTGTCTATTATGGAAATGCCTAGCTATAATGAATGGGTAATCGATTTGGTTGCTAATCCTTGGCCTACAGATCCAAAGCATTTAATAGATGGAAAGTTTAAAATACCAAAGAACATGTGGTATATTGGAACAATTAATAATGATGATTCAACTTTTATGGTTACTGATAAAGTTTATGACCGTGCTTTGCCTATAGATATTAACGAAAAAGCACCTAGATTTGATGCTCCAAAAACTGAAAAATTACATTTAAAAAGTGAACATTTACAGGAATTATTTACTGAAGCACAAAAATCAAAACCATTAAGTCAAGATATACTTGATAAGATTAATAAGATGGATGAATATGTAATTGATCATTTTAGATTGTCTTTTGGTAATCGTATTTTACAACAAATGAAGAATTTTATACCTGTTTTTGTTGCTTGCGGTGGTAGTGAAGTAATCGCAGTGGATTATCTAATATGTCATAAAATATTAAGAAAATTTGAGCAATTGAATATGTCTTATATTAGGAATGAAGTTGATGGTTTTATAGATTTCTTAAATCAATTATTTGGTGATGGAAATATGAAAGAATGTGTAGCATTTTTATTAAATTTAAAGAAGAATATATAATGGAGTAAATTAATGACAGATAAAATTACGGAAATATTTGGGAAAGTTGATTTTGATGAATTTAAAGATTTTAATGGTAAAACAAATTCAACTATTGAGTATAATCGAAAAACAGATAATGTTTCTCGTGATTTTAGTTGGATGCCTATAGTCGAAGAAACTATTCCGTATTTAGATAACATAATTAGAAATCCAAGAAGATTTATTCAACAAGAAGAAGATATCGTAATAGTAGAAAAATCAAAAAAAATATCAACTGAAACTATCGAGCATCTAGCACAACACACTAATTATATACAAGACATTGATAAAGATGGAATGATTAAACCATCAAAAGTGTTAAATGTACAAAAGGAGGAAACCTGGGATTTGTATGAAAATAGATTTATTTATACTCTTATTAAAGAATTAGGAAGATTTATTAGAAAATATACCGATAGAGAGTTGGAACCTCCACATAAAGAAATTAACAATGTTGTAACTTATAATGGAGAATCCTCATACTCAAATGAAAGTATTAAAGTTAATGTTAATATTGAAACTAAAAAAACTGAGGAACCAGAAAGTTTTAATGCTGATGAAATGGCTGATAAAATAGAGAATCTTCAAAATATAATTATGGATTTTGAAAATAGTCAATTTATTAAAAGTTTATCTCAAGCGGTTCCTGTTAAATCACCTATTAGAAAAACGAATATAATACTTAAGGATACAAATTTTCAAAGAGCTCTTGCTCTATGGGAATTTCTTAAAAACAGTGAGATTGGTGAGCCTATTGATAGAAGCACGTTGGAAGAGAATTTAACTGATGAATCTATTAAGGATAAATATGATTTTAGTTATTATTTAGATTATATTAGTATGAATATGAATAAAAATGAAAAAGAAATATCTTCCGAATTATTAGCAGACAAATTACTTTCTCTTTTAGATGAATATATTGATACTACTGATTTGACAGAAAAAAAGTTATCTCAATATTTAATGAGTGAAATAAAATCTGCTGTTAGAAAAAGAAAATCTAAGGAAAATGAAATTTACAAAATATTTAACAAATTTATTAACGACAATAATATATTTATTAAAAGTATATGCGATTTGATGTAATTGTGTATAAAATATAATGAAAGGAGTAAATATGAATCAAGAAGATAATAATAATCTAAATCCAGATAATGATACATTATCAGATAATTCTCTAACTGATGAGAATAATTTGCAAACAATTTCCAATGAAAAAATAGATAATGATTCAACAATTAATGATGATTTTATTGATGATGTGTTTAAAAATAATTATATTGATTTATATAAATTAGAAGGACTAGATGTAAAAGATCAATCTAGAGTTTTTACATTAGTTTTAACTGACATTTACAAAAGTTATGACGATGTTGATTATTCTAGCATTAGAAAATCTTCACTAAAGTGTTTAAAATTAAGTTGTGATCCTGATGATAATGAATTAAGATTACCATATAAGTTAATTGTTACAAAAGATAAAAATAGAATGTATTTTAAATTCGAAGATAATACTAAGAAAAATTTATGGTTATTGTTTATTATTCTTGGTATATTTATTTTAACTTCTCTAGGTTCTACGTACATAGCCTTAAGATACCTTTCGATTGCACACTTAAATTTAGATATTGATGGAGATGGAATTGCCGATTTAAATATAGATTTAAATATGGATGATAAAGAGGAAATTAATATTACTTCAAATAGTAAAACTCCTGAAGTTAATATTGATTATAAAGGAAATAGAAAAGCGATTTTTAATATCGATACTAATGGCGATGGGAAAGCGGATTCTAATCTTGTTAACCAAGATACTAATAATGATGGTATTTGCGATTTGAATTGTGATACAAATGGTGATGGATGGCCTGATACGAATATAGATCTAGATGGAGACGGAATTGCTGATATGTATATTGATGTTGATGGTGACGGAAATGCGGATTTAAACTTCGATACTAACAATGATGGAGTTTGCGATTTACATTGTGATACTAATAATGATAATGTTTGTGATAAAAACTGTGTTAAAAATTTAGAAGTAATTGAAGACAATACTGGCTCTTCAACTGCTATTGGTAATAATCAATCTAATATTGAATCTGCTAAGTTTATTATTGATTTTGTTGATTCAAAACAAATAACTATTGATGGATTATTTCCCGAAGATCAAAACGATGATGTTCTTAAATATGCATACAAAAACATTGTAATTAATAATAAATCATCTACTTATGTAAGATATAAAATTGAACTTGTTGTAACTGAATATACTTTTGATTTTGAGAAAGGTAATTTTCTATATAGTGTTACTTCTACTAACAATGGATTTTCAACGGGATATATAAAAGTTCCTAATCAAACAACTATAATTGCAGATGAAATTGCTATTGCACCTGGATCTACTCAAAAATATACTATTACATTTAAATTAAGAGGAACTAATTCTAATCAGAATTATGATCAAGGCAAGTCATTTTCTGGTTATTTCCAAGTATATACATTAGAGTAATTAATTACTCTTTTTTTTATGAGATTTTTATTGTATAATTATATTAGGAGAATAAGATGAAAAGATTAATTGAAAAAATTACTGATACAGATGTTAATAAAATAAAAGAATATAATAAAAATATCGGAGATGTAATTAATTATCTTAAATCTATTGAACTTCCTAAAAAGCCAAAAAAAGAAGAAAAAATGGAAATTGAGGAAAAAATAGCTGATATAATAAAAATAGAAGATGTTAAAGAGTACAATAATAACGAAAAAAAATGGATAAATATATTTGATAAACTTGGTGGTGAAAAGAATGAATGATTTGACTAATAAAACAATTAAAGTTGGTGATGATATATATTTTATTTGTTCACAACTTATGTATAATAATGAATATTACGTTCTATCTATTAAAGGATTAGAAGAAGTAAGTAATAATATTAATATTTTTAAATTAATTAATGAAGATGAAAAATATTTTATAAGTGATGAAATTGATAAAAAAGTAATAGAAAAATTTGTTGTTTTTTTATCTATGTAGGAGTTATTATGAAAGATGATATTATTAAAATTGATGCCATGATTACTAAAATTAATTCTTTAATTAACAAACTATCTACTGCTATAAAGACTGAGGAAAAAAAGAATGAAACAAAATAGTTTATCTAAAACTGAAGATAGAATTAATGCTATTGAAAAAAAGATTAATAAGCTTTTAGAAGAAAATGTTAAAGACATTAAGGAATTAAAAGCTCTTTTAGATGAATTAGAAAACTTAAAGTGTAGCTTAAGTAGGGAATTAAAAGATAGTATTTTGTCAATAATGCCTGAAATAGTAAAAAAAGATGATCATTCTGAAAGGATTAATGTAATCGAGGGCTATTATAAAATTCTTGCTAATTATGAAGGTATTAATAAATTTCATGATTTAAATGCACTATTATATGTATTAGAGGATCCAAAAGATTTGAATGAATTTAATAATTCTCTTAAAAAAATCTTAGAACTATTGAAATCTTACAATATAAATATTGATCAAAACAGTTTTGATTTAACATTATATGTTAATGAATACATGAAGTGTTTTTATGAAATTGGTCTTGAAAAAGATTATTTAATAAAACTAAAAGATAAATTTGATGAATTGTATTGGAATAGTCATGATTTACTTAAGGATATTGTTCTTAATTTGAGAATTATTATTTTTGATAATGTAGATAATATTATAAAAGAATTAAGTGCTAAAAAAGACAAATATATTACTGATAATAATATAAATGAAAAAGAAGTTAGAAAAGAATATGACTCATTAAGGATAGAAAAAGCTCAAATAGATTCTACAGATCCTGAACAAATATTATTTAGTATTAAATCTAATAAAATTAATGTTGATGGCTTAAATGAAGATAGTCCTGATTTTATTAGTGCTTTAGAAACTTTTGTTACTGTTGAATATTATTCTAATTGCAATAAAAATGATTTTTTTACAAATATTTCTTGCTTAAAAAGTAATTTAATAGAATATAAATACTATGAGAAGTATAAATATTTGATTCTTATAATAGCAGAGATAGCAGAAAAAAAAGACGAATATAAAACTATTTATTCTGATAAGAAAGCAAATATTAAAAAAGAATTAGACAATAAAAATAAGATTTCTAAAGAGTTAAATTTGAAAATCACTGAAAAAGATAAATTAGTTAATAAAAAGGCTTCGATTTTTTTAAGTGAAAAATCGAAAAATAATAAACTAGATAAAGTAAACAAAAAAATAGATGAGTTATCTAGTAATCTTAAGATATCTGTTAATAGTATTAGAACTGAGTATAACGAATTTGATTTAAGTTTATTTAAAGAGGTTGCTTCTACTAGTATTAACAAAGGTTACACAATTCTCGATGATTTTTCTTTGTTTAATAATAATGTTTTTGTTCTTTATGATTCTATTAAGAAATATGAGCTGAATTTAACTCCTCAAGAGATTGATGATATTTATTATAAATTTCATGAGTTTATTATGCTCCCAGCTATACAAATTATTAATACTTTTGATTTTAACAAAGAGGAAGATGTTGCTTTAAGTATAGTAAATAAGTATAAACTTATAGATATTAATTTTGAATTAAATATTGATAACGTTGATGACTTGATAAAATCATGTCAAACTATTATTGATTCTTATAATCTTAAAACAGCCCTTTTAGATCCTGATATAGTAAAATTAATTGACAAATATTACATCGTTAGAATTGATAATGAATAATACCAGAATTTTCTGGTTTTTTTTTCATTTGTATTGATTTATCATTTTATATTTGTTATAATTTTCTTATATAGTAGGAGGCTTGAATGAAAGGATATTTGATTGAGATAGATACTGTTGAATATTAAATATGTGGAAGGTAGTAGAAGTATTACAGATAAGTATATTAAATCTAGAATAGATTTTATTACTAAATTCTGTGGACTTATATTACCTATGAAGATTAGTAATGATAAAAGTATTAGAAGTAAGTTGTATAATTATTATATTATAACTAAGTTTGATAAATATAATATTACGGATGAAATTATTAGAAGTAATAGTTCATTGTTAGAAATATTTAAAAGCAATAATATAAGAATTAAAGAATTACAAGAATTATGCTTTTGTCTAATTGATTTAAATACTTTATTTGATTGGAAGAATAAAACTTCTGATGCAAAAGAATTAAAGTATAAGAAATCGCTAATTGATTTGGCCACTACTATTTATATTGCTCTACAGTATGATAAGTATATGTTACAGAGTAAGAGCATTAATGCAAATGAGATTAATAAAGAAATTATTAAGAATCTTAAAGGATTAGTTGATGTTGAACTGTTAATTAAAATTAATGAAAAAATTGATTCCATTAATAGTTTAATTGAAAGTACTACAAATAATAATAATAAATTTATTGATGAACTAAAAGAATATACTCTATTTAAAGGAAAGTTGATTAAAATTAATAATCCTAATAATAACATATTTGTTATTTCTGAACTTGATTATAGTATAAAAGAGTTTAAGGATGATAATAAAAAAGAAGTTGAAAAAATAAGTAATAGAGAAAATATTAGAACTAATCTTAATAAGATAAAAGTTGATATTAATTCTTTGTATCTTGTTATGAATATATTAAAGGGATTTGATATTAAATTAATAATTGAATTAAATAATGGTTTTGTAAGTAGTGATAGTAATATATCTTATTTATTAAACAGAATAGATTGCTTAAGCAAATATGTTTATTTATCTATCAATTATGATTGCTTTTCAAAATATAGTGAAAATATTGATAAGCTTAATGCTTATTCAATTATTGTAAACTTAAATGAAAAAAATGTCGAAGATTGTGTTAATTTTAAAGGCATTCCACTTAATGAATATATTATATTAAACTATAGTGATAATGAAATGTTTGGCAAGATGATCTTAAATATTACCGGACAAAAACTTATACCAATTATTAAAGGGGTTCCAAGTAAAAATATTGCATCAAATAAAAAGTATGAGTATTATACAATAACGGGGGTGAAGTAAAATTAAAGATAAGTTGTTTGCCAATACTACGGCCAAAAAAGTATACAAAAGAAATATGATTGGAAGAATATGTTTTATAATTTTTCTGTTCTTGTTGCTATTCTTATCAACATTATATTGTGTACTTTATGTAGTAAATAGGAAAGGAAATTTTACTATTACTCTTGACCCTAACTTAAGTGCTAATAAACACATAGTTATGTCGGCCACAAGTGATTTTAAAGAGACTCCTTTGAGGTTAGAAACAACGGCACTCGAATATATGGATAATATAACGCAGAGCTGGTTACCTCTAAATATTGCTACTGATTATGAAGGTGAGCATAATGGAAATAATTATATGGCATATACATTTTTTGTTAAAAATATAGGTGAAGAAACTACTAATTATGTTATGACACTTGATATTCTATCAGTAATTAAAAATGTAGATGATGCTATTCGAATCATCATGTACACAAATGATGAACCTAAAGAGGTTTATGCTAAAACAAGTGCTAGAACTGGGGAACCAGAGGAAGGAACGATTCCGTTCCTTAGTAAAACCGAGGCATTTGTAAAACAGAGAAATAATGTTATACCTGATGAGGTTGATAAATATACGATAGTTATTTTTTTAGAAGGAAATGACTTTGAGTGTGTTGATGCAATACTTGGCGGTGAAATGAAAATGGTATTAACATTAGCAGAAAATAAATAATATTTTTTAAAAGAAAGAAGGAAAACATGAAAAAGAAAAATATTTTAATAGCGTTTTTAATGCTATTACTAACGGGTGTAGCTTTATCCACAGCATCATATGCATGGTTTACTGCTAATACTCAGATTCAATTAGGAAGAATTGATGTTCAAGTTCAAGCTACTAATGGTATTCAGGTGTCTACTGATGCTAGTGATTGGAAAGCTACGTTAACTACAGAACAAATAAGAAATGCTTATTATTCTGGTGGAGGAAATACTTCTGTAACTCAATTTCCTGATGTAACTAATGGAGATTATTTACAACCTGTATCAACTGATGGAACTCTTGTAAATGGAAAATTTGATATGTATTATGGACAATTACAGGAAGATGGAACAATAACATTAACTAATGCAACTGAAATTGCAGGTTCATGTATAGTTCCAGCTGCAGATTCTTCTACAGCTTGTAATACAGCTGGTGGAACATGGGATGCTGGTACAACAACATGTACAATAACTTCTGTACATTCTCCAAGTGCTTGTACTGCAACAGGTACATCTTGGGTTGAAAGTTCTACTGCTTATTTTATAGCATTTGATTTATTTATTCAATCATCAGGTGCTGCAGCTTTAGAAGTTGGACTATTACCTAGTTCTGCTGTTTCAGTACCAACTGGAACAGATGCTGGATTAAAAAGTTCAATAAGAGTAGCATTTGTCAATAATGGTGTTGATGCTACTAATACTGCTAATACTGCTTATGGTTTGAGTGAAAGCACAAATTATACAATTTGGGAGCCAAATGCAGAAGTACATACTCCAACAGCTATAGCACAAGGACATGCTGTCGGTGGACAAAAATATTCTTATATGGGAGCTACAGCAACTGGTACTGCAGTAGTTATTAATAATGCTACTCAATTTGCAAGTGTACCAGTAGGGTCTGGTGTTGTAGTAAGTACAAATTCATCTGGAGAAAATTTTGTAAGGGATACTTCAATGACAACAGGAACATTCCCAACAACTCAAGTTTGGGATACTGATGCTACAACTAATTACCCAACAGTATTTTCTGTTTCTCAAGGTATTAATAAAATTAGAGTTTATATTTGGATAGAAGGACAAGATGTTGATTGCGAAAATAGTGCAACACTTGGTAACGCGGTAGGTGTAACTATTAACCTAAATGCAAAATAGTAGGTGATTAAATGAAAAAAATACTATCAGTTATAGGGAATGTTCTTTTAGTGATAGTAATATTAATCGCTGTTGCTATGACTTTTGCATCATTAAATACTAATGATAAAGGTTTACCAGAAATTGGTGGCTTCATTGTTATGAATATACAATCTGGATCAATGGAACCAGCAATAAAAACAGGGGATTTAATTATTACAAAAACCGTTAAAAAACCATATGAACTAAAAGTAGGAGACGTCGTTTCTTATGTAGGATATGAGAATAAAGATTTAATCATTATTACCCACAGAATTACTTCTGTAGTTGGTGAAGGTGGTGCAGTTTCATATGTTACTAAAGGAGATAACAACCCCACAGTTGATGAAGTTGAAGTAACTCCTTCATCAATAGTTTCTAAATATGATGGAATAAGAATACCGGTACTTGGTACAATATTTTCGTTCTTATCTGGAAGAGTTGGATTCTTCATATGTATAGTTCTTCCATTATTTATACTATTTGTTTATCAAATATATAAATTTATATCAACTATTATGGAAGAAAAGAAGAAAGAACTAATTGAACAAATTAGAAAAGAACAAGCAAAAGGAAGTCAAGTTTAATGACTTCCTTTTTTTGTGAAAAGTGCTTAAAAAATCTATAAAAAGCGTGCTTTTTTATTGTGAATAATGTCGAAAAATGTTATA
>CAZJEW010000010.1:9805-37582 GCA_964545285.1 uncultured Clostridium sp. | reverse complement strand
CTTAGGAGGGAGGTGCTCTATACAGCTGAGCTACAAGGACATATACTTTAATATAAAGAATATTAATAAATTAGTAGTAAATTTCAATTCGTACCTAAAGAATTCGTAGATACTTACAATTTTATCACAAAAACAAACTATTCTTGACTCTCTATAAACAGGTCTAAATGGATTAATAGGATACATATGAGATTTAATAATATTTTCTTCAACTTCATTTACATCAAAAAACTCTTTAGAATTATTAAGTGCTATTAAAGGATGAATTTTAAGATATGTATTATACTTTTTTTTATTAACATCTTCTTTTATAAAAAAGTCATGCATCAATGCACCTCTAGTGCAAGAAATATAATCTAAATTTAATTTTTTTGATATATAAAAACTAATTTTAGCAACCCTATTAATATGTGCTAATCTATTATTCCCATGATGTATAATTGTTTTCATTTCTCTATATTTATTTACTGAATTAAATTCACTATAAATATTATAATATTCACATAATAATTTTTTCATATTAAACCCATTTAGGTATATATATATTCCTTGTGTAACCTTTCATGTATTTATTGTATATTTGTATCATAGTATTAACGATATAAACCAGTATATTTTCAGTTCCTTTAGGAACTCTTAATGTTTTTAATATACTTGATATTTCTGTTTTGAATTCCCTATCATCAAAATATTTAACTAGAATTGCATTTAAAACTATAGCTCTCTTAAGATCTATTTTGTTTCTAGGTTCAATAGAAAAGATATAAGATTGATAAACTTGTATAACTTTATCACTCATATAATCTAATGCAGTAAATCTTTCGTTAATTATTCTATAATAATCAGGACAATACTTTATTATTATCTTATTCTTTAAAAAATTATTTTCCACTACTTCTCACCTGATGAGTCTTATTATATCATTAAATGTAACATAAAGCATCAATAATATTAAAAGTCCAAATCCTACCACATTAATAATGTTCTCTAATTTATCACTACTTTTCTTTCTAGTTATTGCTTCTATTAACACTAATAGTACTCTTCCACCATCAAAAACTGGTATAGGAATTAAATTAATAACACCAACATTTATGCTTAAATATGCAGTTATATATAAAATTGCCTGCAATCCTTGTGATTTTAGTGTATCTATTATTGAGTATATTCCAACAGGACCACTTAAACTATCAATGGAAACACTACCAGTAAATAAAGATCCTACAACTTTAAATACAGTGTTAATAGTTTCAATGAATCCAGTAAATCCATATTCTACAGCATTAACGAAACCTTTTTCATATTTTGTTGTTTCTGAACCAATCCCAAATGTTCTTTTTTCTGTTCCATCTTCTTTTGTAACTTTTGGAATAATATTGTACGTTTCAGTTGAGCCATCACTTTTAGTAACTATAAATTCATAATTGTTTTTTAATTTTTTTGCTGATATTTCCAATAGAATATCATCCCAATTATCTATTGATGCACCGTTAATTGATACAACTGTGTCACCCGCTTCTAGACCACCTAAATCTGCAGGAGAATTCTCAACTACAACTCCAATTATAGGATTATTTACAGGTTTACCATAAAGTAAACCGCTAATAAAGAATAATACTATTGCCAAAACAAAATTCATTACTATTCCCATCAACAATACACTTAGTTTTTGAAATAAATTTTTGTTTTCTAATACTTGATCCTTTTTTAATTTCTCACCTGAAATTTGTTTTTCAGCCATAGAAACAAATCCACCTATTGGAAAAGCTCTTAATGAATAAGTAGTTTCACTTTTTTTAGGTTTATGTTTCCAAATAATTGGACCCATTCCTAAAGCAAATTCATCAACATAAACACCACTTTTTTTAGCAATTATAAAATGTCCAAATTCATGAATAAAAATTATAACACTCAAAATAAGAAGTAAAAGTAATAAAGTAATAATAAAGTTCATAATATCTCCTATAAAAATGATATAACTAATGCAAAAGCTAAAGCTGCAAAAATTATACTATCCGTTCTATCTAATACACCACCATGCCCTGGCATTATATTTCCAAAATCTTTAATGTTAAAATGTCTCTTAATTGCAGAAAAAATCAAATCGCCAAAAGCTGACATTATTGATAACAATAAAGATATTAATACAATTACAATTACTGAACCGGTATATTCAAAAATAGTAACAAAAAATACAGTACCTACAAATGTAGAAAAAATCGTACCACCTATCAGACCTTCTATCGTTTTATTAGGAGATATTTTAGGGCTCATTTTATGTTTGCCTATTTGAGTACCAAAGAAATGTGCAAAAGTATCACTTAATATAGTAATAATTATTAAATAAAGAAAATAATATAAATCCATACTTCTAATTGATATTAAAAAATTAAATGAAACTCCTATAAAGAAAACAGAACCAATTATAAATAAAGCGTCTTCTATATTATATCTATCGTTTTTATAATAAGGTATCATCGGAATTAAACACAAAACAAATGGTATTACTATATATCTAAAATCAATAATAAATTCATTTGAAGAAGAAATATTAGACATCATTACTATTGTGAAAGATAATACAGCTAATAGTTTAACTGGTATTGGAAACTTCTTGCTCTTTTCTCTTGCTGATAATAATTCATTAAAACCTATTAAACCTATTAAACCTGCACCAATATAGAACCATGTTCCACCTAAAATAATCAATGGGATTACTATAAGTAATGCTACAAATGCACTAATTAATCTTTTTTTCATATACTCACCTTAAAATAATTATAACACGACATATTTTTTAAAACAAGAAAAAAAGAGTATTTCTACTCTTCACATAATTGTTTAATATAACCTTCAATATAAACTAATGTTGTATTCCCAGAAAGATCACACCATCTCTTATCCATTTTAATAGCTTTAAAATTATCTTCACAATATCCATCTCTATAATTAGAATACTTATATACACCAGAATCTACCGTAGCACAATAATAATTTTCACTATTAGTATCATCATATACCCATTCGTAAGTATCATCTACTTTTTCAAAAGTTGGGAATATAACGATTGGATATTCTTGTGATTTATCATGTACTGTTCCAGAAATATCTTCAACTTTTCTAGAAAAAGTTTTACCATAATTTTCTGCAACATAAACAGCATTTTCCACCTGAGAATCAGTAGACATTACTTCTATCATTTCGTTTGTATAAACATTTTTATATACCATCAATAATAAGTCTTTTTTACTGATTTTTAATCCACTAGCATTAGTATAATAATCATCTATAAAAACATATGCACTTGGACATACTGCTTCAGGATCACTATAATCACCTATTATAGTAGTACCATCTGATGTACAATACCAAACTTTATAAAACAGTGCTTTGTATACAATAACGCCTTTATCTTCATCAACTTTTTTTAATGAAATTCTAGGTAACGTATTCTGGTTTTTCACAAGAAAATAATCTATATATGATAATATTGCAAATATTATAGCGATACAAAACAAAATTATAAATATTTTCTTTACTACTTTCATAACCATACCTAGTCTTTAAGAGTGGCATAAATAACAGCTTTTATTGTATGCATTCTGTTTTCAGCTTCATCAAAAACAATTGATTGACTAGATTCAAAAACTTCATTTGTTACTTCCATTTCAGGAATTCCAAATTTTTTATTAATGTCTACTGCTATTGAAGTATTTAAATCATGAAAAGAAGGTAATGCGTGTAAGAACACAGCATTAGATTTAGCATAAGACATAGCTTTTTTATTAACTTGATATGGCTTTAATAAATTAATTCTCTTTTCCCATATATCATCAGGTTCTCCCATAGATACCCAAACATCAGCATATAATGCATCAGCATCTTTAAGTCCTTCTTCTATATTATCTGTTTGAGTTATTGTACAACCATTTTTTTCTGCTATTGCCTTACATTCATCAATTAATTCTTTTTCATCACACCATAATTCTTTTGGTCCACATGCAACAAAATTAACGCCCATTTTAGCACTCATAATCATTAATGATCTAGAAACGTTATTTCTAGTATCTCCCATAAATACCAATTTAAGTCCTTTTAATTTTCCAAAATGTTCCTCAATAGTCATAAAATCTGCTAATACTTGAGTAGGATGAAATGAATCTGTAAGACCATTCCATACTGGAACACCTGCATACTTAGCTAGTTCTTCAACAGAAGATTGTTTAAATCCTCTAAATTCGATTCCTTCATACATTCTTCCCAATACTCTAGCAGTATCAGCAACGCTTTCTTTTTTACCAAGTTGACTACCACTTGAATCTAAATAAGTAACATTCATTCCTAAATCATATCCTGCAACCTCAAAAGAACACCTTGTTCTAGTTGAAGTCTTTTCGAATATTATAGCAATGTTTTTTCCTTCTAAATATTTATGTGGTTCATGTGCATGTTTCTTTCTTTTAAATTCTTTTGCTAAATCTAATAAGTATCTTATCTCTTCCTCATTAAAATCTAAAATTTTTAAAAAACTTTTTTTTCTTAAATCTACCATTTAATCCTCTCTTTCTAAAGCCATACTCATACAATGAGGGCCTCCTCTTCCTCTAGACAATTCTGAACTTGGAACTTCAATTACTTTAATTCCAGCTTTTCTAAACACTTCATTTGAAACATGATTTCTATCATATGCTATAACAACATTAGGTCTAACTGTTAATAAATTAGCCCCATCAGACCATTGTTCTCTTTCAGCAGGTATCCTTTTTCCTCCACCACATTTAATTAATTTTACATTTTTAATATGTAAATATTTTTCAAGTACTTTGTCAAGTGGAGTGTGAAGTTCAACAATGTTTATCTCACCATCTTTTCCTTTACTAATTTCAAATATAGTTGATATTTGCATAACTTGACTATGAACAGCAAATACAGCTTCATCAACTCTTGTCATAACAGTATCTAAATGCATAAAACTTCTTTCATCAGGTATATCTATTGCAAGAATATATTTAAATGATGTTTTTGGTTCAGAAAATAAATTTTTAGCAAATAAAGCTATTGCATCTGGTTCAGTTCTTTCAGATATTCCAATGGCAATAACCTCTTCACTAAGAACTTGAATATCTCCGCCTTCAATATGATAAGCATTATATCTATCATAATATTTAGGAGTGTCTTTATATTCAGGATGATACTTGAATATATATTCCGCTAATATAGTTTCTCTTTGTCTTGTAACTGAATACATTCTATGAAGTGTAATTCCATCCCCTATGCTTGCAAAGGGATCTCTTGGAGCATATAAATTAGGAAGTGGATCAAGTATCATTTTGCCTACATCTCTAGTTGCAAAAAATCCACTACTTGGCCTATATCCCTTTAAATCCTCTGAATCAATTCCAGCAATACATTTACTTATCAAAGTCCTATTATCAGGAAAACTATTTAAATAATCAAATACTAAATTGAACACCCTATCAGATGTAACTCCCCCTTCTTTAATAAATTGTTTCAAAAACTTTTCTCTTACTTTTGGGTGAGTGTCTAGTGCTTCAGCTGCTAAATCTACTAGATAAACAACCTCCACTCCTTCAGCTCTTAATGCTCCTGCAAAAACATCATGCTCCTCTTGTGCTTTTTTTAAAAATGGAATGTCATCAAATAAAAGTCTTTGCAAAGTATTAGGAGTTAAATTCAAAAATTCATCTCCAGGTCTATGTAATAATACTTTTTTTAATGGTTTAATTTCACTATATACATGTATTCCAGACATATAAATCTCCTCTCTATTTATCTTTTATAACTTAATTATATCTTTAAAAACATTAAAAGTAAATATACAGTCTTACTTTATATTATTTAACTTGTTCAAAAAACTTTTGAACTTTTTCATTTTTTGATTTCATTATTCTACTAGGTGTACCATATTCTAATATTTTATTATCAGCTAAAAATAATACTTTGGTAGCATATGTTTTAATCAAATCCATTTCATGTGATACAACTATTATAGTTTTTGTTTTAGATAGTTCTTTTAATAATTCAATAAAATCTTTCACTACCTCAGGATCTAATGCTGAAGTAGGTTCATCAAATAGCAATATATCGGGATTAGTTGCTAAAGTTCTTGCTATTGCTACTCTTTGCTTTTCTCCTCCACTTAAATTTTTAGGATAATCATCTTTTTTATTTAATATATGAACAATTTCTAATAAATTTTCTGCTTTTTCTTCTATATCTGCATCCGTTCCTAACTTAAGTAATTTTGGTGCTAAAGTAACATTTCTTTTAGCACTTAAATGAGGAAACAAATTATAATTCTGAAAGACCATTCCAACCTTATTTCTTATGTATCTATCATCTAAATCTTTAAAATTTTTGCCATTTAAATAAACATTTCCACTGTCAGGAATTTCTAATTTGTTTAAGCATCTTAATAAAGTTGTTTTTCCTCCACCCGAAGGTCCTACTATAAGTAATCTATCATTTTCATTTACCTCAAAACTAATACTTTTGAATACTATAGAATCTCCAAATTTTTTACTGATATTAACTACTTTTAGCATCTATATCCAACCTCTTTTCTATTCTTCTTAGGAATTTACTTAAAAATCCAGTAATTAGAAGGTATATTAGAGCAATTAATGTTAATGGAAAAAAATAATCATATGTTCTTGAAGCTATTATATCTGAAGATTTTGTTAAATCTAATATTCCAATATAACCTGCAACAGCAGTTTCTTTAATTAATGTAATAAACTCATTTCCCATAGCTGGTAAACTGTTTTTAATAGCTTGAGGTATTATAATTTTATTTAATACTTGAATATATTTGAGTCCAAGAGAAAGACCAGCTTCTATTTGTCCTGTATCAATACTTTCAAAACCACTTCGAAGTATTTCTGAAGAATATGCTGCACTATTAAGTCCAAACGCAAGCATTCCTATAAAAATAGGATTAATTGTTGATGATTTGAAAATAATATAATATATAATCATTAACTGTAATACAGATGGTGTCCCTCTTATTATAGTTACATAAATTTTTCCTATAGCGTTTAAAAGTTTATATTTTCCTATTGTTTTATTAGTGTACCCTATTATTGATATCAAAAATCCTAATAGTATTCCAATAATTACTGCACCTAGCGATATCAGAATAGTGTTTTTAAGCCCATCTAAAATAAGCATATATCTACTTTCATATACAACTGTATTTAAAAAATTATCAATAATTTCTAATAACCATCTAGCAAATGCTTCCATACTTCTTTTATGAAGAATGATTAATAATATATTCTTCTATTTTCCCTTCATTTATTAAATTATTTAATACAATATTTATTTGTTCTAATAATTCTGAATTTCCCTTTTTAACAGCTATAGCATATTTATCGGTAAAAACATCTATATCTAAAATGACTAATTCAGAATTATTTTTGACTATTTCTTGTGCAGGCAAATAATCCATAATAATACAATCAGATTTACTTGATTTAACATCTTCAGCAGCTGTTAAAAACTTTTTTTGAGTCACTATTTTTACTGTAGGATATTGTTCTTCTAACCACAAATCTGCTACACTTCCAAGCTGTACAGAAACCGTTTTATTATTTAAATCATCTAAAGTATTTATTTTGTCATAATCTTTTCTAACAACTATAACTTGCTTACTAGTAACATATTCGGTAGAAAAATCCACACTTTTTTTTCTGGATTCAGTTATACTCATTCCTGCAGCAGCAAAATCTGCTTTATCAGAGTTCAATTCATTGATAATTGAATCAAATGCGACATCTTTAATAACTAATTCTTTTCCCAAATAACTTGCTATTTCTTTAGCAATATCAATGTCTACTCCAACAATCTCATTATTTTCGTAATATTCATAAGGTGCGAACCCAGCTTCAGTTACCATAACAATTTTATCTTCATCATTTCCACATCCATATAATGTAAATAATATAATAAGAATTAACAAAAAAGTAATAATTTTTTTCATATAAGTCTCCTATAATAAAATTATATCATTTTTATTATCAAAATCAAATATTATTTATGATATAATGTTTATGAGGTGAACATGAAAAAGATTTTATTAATAATGCTTTTATTTATTCCAACTTATGTTTTAGCTTATGAAAATGATTATTTCAGTATTGAAATACCTGAAGGATATAAAGACCTAGAAGAAGGTGAAAATATATATACTTGGAAAAGTGATACATTAAATGAGCTCCCAAGTATAATAATAACTACAGATTCAAACTCTACAACATCAAAACAAGATATAAATAACTTTAGTGATGAAGATTTAGAAAAGTACAAAAAACAAATAACAGAAACATTAAACAAATCATTAACAGATTATAATTTAACAGTAAATGTGACATCAATGGAAAAAGAAAAGATTAATAACTATTTATGTTTAACATATGTTACTGAGTGGCCAACAGAAGAATCATTAGGATATATAATGTATCAAAAAAGCTATGTAATTACTACTAATAGTCATATTACTACAGTTGTGTACACAACTGATAGCAAAGAAAAAATCAATGATACAACCATATTTAAAAATTTTAAAATAAACGATAAAGAAGTTGAGAAAGAAGGCTTTTTTGCAAATAGAATAAATCAAATAATTATAACAGGTGTTGTTGCAGGAATAATTGGCTATATAATTTCATGCATAAAAAACAAAAAATCTAAAAATTAATTTAGATTTTTTTATGCTACATCTTTTTTCATCATTTTTAATGCATGCGTTTCTTCTCTTGATACTTTTGCTTGTGATAAACTCATATTTTCCGCAACTTCCTGCTGTGTCATTCCAAAATAATATCTATATCTTATTATTGATTTTGCTGGTTCATCTAGTTTGTCTATTGAAGAATCTAATGCTAGTTTATTTAACAATTTATCATTTTCATCAACATATGATATATGCTCATTTTCTAAACTTTTTGTATATGCAGTTCTCTCTATTATCGATGCTAACAAGTATTCATCTATGTCCATGAATTTGGCAATTTCACCAAATGAAACTTCTCTATTGTAACTACTAGTTAACAATTGTTTTGTCTTTTTATATCTTTTATATATTTCAAAATAATCTACACTTACTTTTATATTTCTATCTTTTCTAATACTTTCAATTATTTCTCCTAAAATAAAGTTATAAGCATATGTACTAAACTTAACATTAAGATTATTATTAAACGTTTTTGATGCCTTTATTACACCTATACAACCTGCTTGATACAAGTCTTCAACACTGCTACTGTCTTTATATCTATTTGCTAAAGAGTATATAATTCCCTCACACTCTTTGATGTATATATTAATCATTAAAACACTCCTAACGAAGTTAATTCATTTTTAGTTCTAAAACAATAATCAAATATATCGCTATTAGCAAAATTTAATGCTATGTATTCATTTATTTCACATATAGCTAACTTACCATTGTTTTTATTAACTAATGAAGAAATTTTAATAAAAGAATCTAAACCTCTTTTATCAATTAAATGAACATCAAATAAATTAATTGTAACATTTTTTGCTTCAAGTCCAACTATAATAGGTATTACCTCTTCCTCAAATTTTCTTACCTTATTTCCTACTAATATTCCTTTTATTCTTACGAATAGTATTCCTTTCTTAAACTCAATACTTGTAGTCATTTAATCACCCATAATAAATATATATTATTTATTTAATTATTTCATTACATTCGACATAATTAGATTTATTATTCATATTACATTTTTTTACAATTTTTTTAATTACTAACCATATTAGTAATATACTAATTAATCCTATAATTATATATTTATAAATCTCATCATTCGTCTTTGGATTAATAACATCAATTGTTGTAGAAGAGATGTCTTTTTTTTTACATAAACTGCATAACAAAAGTTTTTATTACAATAGTTTTCATCATTTACCATATTTCCATGAATATCAAATAATACATAACAATCATCTATATATCTATAATATGTTACAAAATCATTTTCATCTTTAATATACCCATCTAAATCAACTAAATATTCACTTGAATATTCTTTTTCAATATTATATGTTTTATACAATTTATCTCTATATTTATATGTAGTAACTTCTTGGTTAATGTTTGATATATAGGTATTGTTATAGTATAAATATGTACTACATGTTAAACAATAAACATAATTCGTTGTTCCAGAAAACAACTTATTGTCTATTCCGTTCGTAAATGAAACATCTATCGTTTCTGATAAAAAGGAAGCGTTTTGATAATATAATTTAATTGCTAAATCTCTAACATCATACTTTTCTCCTAAATTTAACAACATTATTACAGTAGAATCAATCTTCGTAAATTCATCATAATTATCATCGTTTAGTTTACTTAAATCATAAATGTCATTATAAATATTTTCAAATATATAATTTATAGATTCTCCTGTTTTATTATTAAATACATCTATTTCTATAAAATATGTTTTTGCACCTGTAATATTACTTATTAGAATATGATCAACATCGCCATAACTATAAGATATTCCTTCAACATTAGTAATTACTTCTCTATCTTCTTTTTCTTCTGGAATAGTTAATGATTCTTCACCATAGTCAGTGTACATAAAATCACTTAAATCATATAGTTTGTTGTTGAAAGACTCTTTTGGTAAATATTCTATGTTCGTTTCTATTTCTTTATACCACTTATATCTCACCTCACTTTCAATATATTTTTCATTAACCCCTTCTGGATAATCAGTAGTCCATTCAGTATATTTATATGTACTAGCATTAATTGAAACCACATAAAATCCAAGCAATAAAATAAATATTATTTTTTTAATCATCTTTTTTCCTCCTTTCTAATAGAATTATTATCCAAAGAAAAGAAAAACACTTCTTTTTATAAAAAAAAACTCATTAAGAGTTTTATACATTTAATTCTTGTAGAATCTATTATAAAATAATGCAATCAGCAAAGAACCCGCAGAATTACCCAAAATCATTACTAATAGATATAGAAACGCTTTAGCATTCCATACATTTGCAACAGTAAAATAATACATATTAGCAACGCAGTGTTCAAAACCGCAAAGAATAAATACCATTACACATAGGAATATTCCTATATATTTTCCAACTTCTCCTGGAACTTTTTTATAATTATTTACAGCGATATACATAAGAATTCCGCAAAATAAGGATAATATAAAAATACTTAAAAGATTATCATTTAACTTTAAATTAGAAATATTAAGAGCGGTTTGACTTAAATCAGAGAATCGTGTTTGTCTAATTAAAAATCCAACAATATATGTTCCAATAAAATTACCTAATAGCGATATAAGTAACTCCCATAAATAATTGATTTTATTTACAAGAGCATACCCTACTTTTCCTGTAAACAAGTTCATTCCATACATACATATCATCAATAATCCAATAGCAAATAGAAAAGATCCCACTATTCTATTACTACATGATAGAAAGATAGTTCCTCCTATACCAATCATAATTCCAGCATATACACCTTTAATTAAAAAATCAAAATATTTTTTGTTGATTTTTTTTATTTTAAAAATATTTTTCATTTTATCACCTCATTATAATTATAGCATAAAAAACATAAAAGAAAATATATATTATTTATTTAAATAATATATTAATATTTCCATTAATAATATCTTTAAAAAGATTTATAAATGTTTCAAAATAATTTGCTTTAATAACATTATCTTTAACAACTAAATCATATTTATAAACTTCTTCTTCAATTTTTAAATATAAAGCACCTACTATATCATTTTCTTTTAATGGAGCTTTAACATCAAATATTTCCTCTTTTATAGTATATTCTACATCTTTATTATTCTTATTAATTATTAAATTCACATCTTCTTTTAAATAATAATTAACTTCTTTTTTTGTCGCATTATTTAGATACATTTTTTTATTATATTTATCTTTATCAAGAATTTTTTTGCTTCCATACATACTATATCCATATTCAAGTAATGATATAGTATCACTACTCCTATTATCCTTTGAATCAACTCCCATAACTATACTTACAAGTCTCATATCGTTTTTTCTCATTGTTGCAGTTAAACAATATAATGCATTATCAGTATAACCCGTTTTAAGACCGTCTATGCCTTTATAAAATTTAATTAACTTATTTGTATTAACTAACCAATGATTAACGTTAGAAACATTAATATAGTCTTCATATGTACTCGTAATTTTAATTGCATAATCATATTTAATTAATTCTTTAGCAATTAACGATAAATCATATGCTGTTGTATAATGATTTTCCTCATCTAAACCATGAGGATTCATAAAATTTGTGCTTTTACATCCCAATTCTTTTGCTTTTTTATTCATAAGTTCTACAAAGTTATCTTCACTACCTGCAATATATTCAGAAATAGCAACAGCAGCATCATTAGCAGAAGCAATACCAATACCTTTAATTAAATTTTCAACAGATACATATGTATTTTCAGATACAAATATTTGTGTTCCACCCATTCCTGAAGCGTTCTTAGAAATAAATACTTGATCATTTAACTTAATAGACTTATTTTCCAATGCTTCCATAGTCAATAATAAAGTCATTATTTTAGTCATAGATGCTGGACTTCTTTTCTCATTGCTATTTTTTTCATATAATATTTTGCCTGTGCTTGCTTCTATTAATATTGAACTTTTTGAATTTGGAGTTAAATCACTAGCATTAATTATACTTATACTAAACATAAATATAATTATTATTAAAAACTTTTTAATATAAATCACCTAATTAATAATATGTTTATAATAAAAAAATATATAAATAATTTATATATCTTTTTTATTATGATCTATTATTTTCTTAACTACATTACTTCCGTTTCCTGCCTCAAATGCTTTAAGCATTTCAATAGGAATACAGAATATCAATGTATTAGATTGGTCACTACTTACATCATTAATTGTTGATAAAGTTCTTAAATGTAATGCACCTGGAGACGCAGCCATAGTTTCGGCAGCAATAGTTAAATTTTTAGAAGCTTCAACTTCACCTTGTGCTTTTGTAATAACAGCAAGTTTTTCTCTTTCAGCTTCTGCTACTTTAGCTATTACCCTCTTCATATCTTCTGGTAAAGAAACATCCTTAAGTTCAACATTTTCCACTTTAATTCCCCATGGATCTGTTGCTTCATCTATAATATGACATATTGCTGAAGACAATTTTTCACGCTCAGCTAATAATTCATCTAATGAAACTGAACCAACCACATTTCTCATCGTTGTTTGTGCTAATTGACTAACAGCATAATAAAAGTTTTCGACTTCTAAAATAGCTTTAGATGCATCAAATATCTTATAATATATAACTGCATTAATTTTAACAGATACATTATCTTTAGTAATTGCTTCTTGTTCTGGAACATCAACAGCTTTAACTCTTATATCAATTTTTTTATATGATTGAAAAATAGGCCATACAATATTCCATCCCGGTTGCATTATCTCACTAAATTTTCCTTGAGTAAATTTAATACCTCTTTCAAATTCATTAATTTGTACTATACTTTTAAATATAATAACCAACACAATAACGATTAATATTATTGTAAATTCCATAATTGATACTCCTTTCAATATAATTATATAATAAAATAAAGAATAATAACATACTATTCTTTATTTTTTAATTCAACTTTGCAATCTTTCAATATTTCATACTTATCAACTATTAATCTATTAGTAACAAGTACCTCTTTAATGCAATATTTTTCAATATTTAAGTCTTCTTCAATATATTTATCTCTTAATAAATCTTGTACAAATACAACTTCACTTTCATTATAATTAGGCAACATATTATTATCTTTTAGATATTTTGTAGCAGATAATTTAATATTTCTTTCTAATTTATAAAGAGTATAATCGTCTCCTACATTTCCAAGAATTATTAATGCAGAGCATATTAATAATACTATAAATCCCCAAAGATACATTATTTTTTTACTCATTACCAATCCTTACTTGAATCATATCCATTAGTTTTATAATTGGAACATTTTATATATGGATAATAAATAATATTAGAATTTACCTTTTCTGCTACAACATAACCACTACACTCTTTATCATTATTATCAACCAATTTAGTTATATAACCATTATAATATAATGATGAATATCTTATTATTAAAGTATCTTCAATATAGCTTGCTCCATAAAATTTATTAACATATTCACTAGCAGCATTTGTTAATTTTTGTTCTAAAAAACTATATGTTTCATTTGTATTTTTATTTGTGTTTATAGAACCTATATCATCTAAATTAGTTCCTATAAGTCCCATCTTATTAAGACCAAGTGTAGCAACAACTAAACACATTAAAAACATTAATATAACCATTAGTTCTGCTCTTAATCCCCAACCATTTTTATCCATAATATTCACCTTATATTTATATTATAATATATTTATTATAATAATTCATCTATTTTTTCTAATAATTCTTTATTATTTAATTTAATTATAATATCTTTTATTTTCCTATGATTCGTACTTATGTTAAGTTTATTTTCATAATCATATAATTTATTACATATTAC
Source organism: uncultured Clostridium sp. (assembly GCA_964545285.1). GTDB lineage: Bacteria > Bacillota_I > Bacilli_A > RF39 > UBA660 > CAG-1000. The sequence goes on along the minus strand of CAZJEW010000010.1, from coordinate 22,954 downwards.
ATTCAATACTTTACTTACATTAGCTTTAGATACTTTCATAACTTCTGATATTTCAGTTAATGAATAATCTTCGTAATAATAATATTCAAAATAAGTTATCTCATTGTTAGTTAAAAGATTTTTATAAATCAAATATAATTCTACAAGTTTCTCTCTATTTTCCATTTTAAAACTCCTTAAATAAACCATATATGTATTTCTCTATATCAAAAGATATTAAATCTTCAGCCTTTTCTCCTAGACCTACATATTTTACCGGAACTCCTACTAATTCTTTGATAGCTAGTACTATTCCACCCTTAGCAGTTCCATCTAATTTAGTAAGAATTATTCCAGTAATGTTAGTTATTTCTTTAAAACTTTTTGCTTGACTAATACCATTTTGTCCAGTGGTTGCATCTATTACAAGTAATGTTTCACATGGATTATTAGGAATAATTTCACCAATTACTTTATTCATTTTTTCAAGTTCTTTCATAAGGTTCAATTTATTTTGAAGTCTTCCAGCGGTATCAATTAATACAACATCTATATTTTCTTCTTTTGCTTTCATTAATCCATCATATATTACAGCAGAAGGATCGGTTCTATCATCACCATAAAATACAGCTCCTACTTTAGTAGCCCATTCTTTTAATTGCAAAACAGCTCCAGCTCTAAAAGTATCCCCAGCTATAAACATAACTTTTTTATCATTATCAATTAATCTTTTCCCTATTTTAGCAATACTAGTGGTTTTACCTACGCCATTAACACCTACAAATAATATTACATTTGTTTCATTATCCTTAATATTTAGTTTAGAAGATAAAATATCATTTCCAACATAAATCATAAATAATTCATCAACAATAACTTCTTTTAAATATTCAAAATCAGTAATGTTTTCTTGCTTAACACGTTTTTTTAATCTATTAACAAAATCCATTACAGTATTAACACCAATATCAGCAGTAATCAAAATTTCTTCAAGTTCATCATAAAAAGAATCATCAATTTTAGTATATTTAATACCTAATAATGATAATTTACTTACAAAATCTTTTCTTGATTTTTCTAAACCTTTTTCATATATTTCAGTTTCAATTTTTTCTTCTTCATTTTGTTTTTCTTTTTTATTAAATAAATTTTTAACTTTGCTAAACAATCCCATATAAATCACCTACAAGTATTATACTAAATATTTGTTTTTAAAACTACTTTTTTAAAATAAAATTATGCCAATATCTTTCCTCATTAGGATTTGTTACTGATAATGATGAAAAATATTCAACAACACTTAAATCTCCAGTTCTATTTATTAAATCTAATAATTCGTCATAAGAAACATAATTATAAAATCTATCATTATTATATTCTTCACTAGATCCATTTTTCATACTAATATAAACTATTCCATTTTTCTTTAATTAATTATTCATTTTACATATTACATCAAACAATTCATTTTTAGGTATATGTAAAAGTGATGCACAAGCCCAAATTCCATCAAAAGTATTAATTAAATCTAAATTCCTAAAATCCATACATTTAACGTCTATTCCAGTATAAGAACTAGCTAAAGAGCATAATTCCTTAGAACCATCTATAGCAGTAACTCTATATCCTTTTTCAATAAACGCTTTTGTATCTCTCCCTGAACCACAACCAAAATCTAATATTGTTCCATTATTAGGAATATTCATTAGAAATTTATTATAAATTTCATTCATATTACCAGTTACAGTAGAATTAAAGAAACTTTTAGCATTTCTATTATAATAGTTTAATGTTCTATCATTATTCATATAATCCTTCATATGAATGATTTTACCATTTATTTATTTAATAATCAATAAACTAGACAAATGCATTTTAATTTGCTATAATATAAATACAAATTTAACTTTTTGAAGGGATGATAATATGAAAAGTGATAATAAAGAAACTTTAGTTTGTGCTCTAGGTGGTCTAGGCGAAATTGGTAAAAATATGTATGTAATAATGCATGAAGATGAAATATTTATAATAGATTCAGGAGTAATGTTTCCTGAAGATAATTTATTAGGTATAGATTATGTTTTAGCTGACTATACTCATTTAAAACCTTTACAAGATAATATAAAGGGATTAATTATTACCCATGGTCATGAAGATCATATAGGTGGTATTCCGTTTTTATTACAACAAATTAATATACCAATAATATATACACCAAATATAGCAAGTAAACTAATAAAAAACAAATTAGAAGAAAGAGGAATACCTCTTCCAAAAACCGAATTAATCAACGAACAAACAAAAATCAAAACAAAATATTTTGATATAGAATTTTTTACAACAACACACTCTATTCCTGATTCTTTTGGTGTAAGTATTAATACTCCTAATGGAACAATAGTTGAAACGGGAGATTTTAAATTTGATTTAACTCCAATTGGTCCTGTTGCTAATTTAGGAAAAATGGCAGCTATTGGTAATAAAGGTGTAACATTGTTAATGAGTGATTCTACTAATGCTTTAGTACCAGGATTTTCTGAAAGTGAATCTATGGTTGATGAAGCTCTTGGTGAAATATTTACTAATAATACAAAATCAAGAATAATTCTTGCAACATTTGCAAGTAATATATACAGACTTACACACATAGTAGAAACATGTAAAAAGAATAATAGAAAAATAGTTGTATTTGGAAGAAGTATGAATACAAGTATTGGAATTGCTCAGCAATGTGGATATATTAAAGATAAAGACATTTTCATTACAAGTGATGAGGCAAATAAAATGAAACCAGATGATGTTTGTTTATTATGTACAGGATCTCAAGGAGAACCTTTAGCTGCTTTATCAAGAATAGCAAATGGAAGTGATAAAAATATTACTTTAATGCCTAATGATGTTGTTATATTTTCTTCAAAGCCTATTCCAGGTAATGCTTTAGCAGTTAATCGTATTATAAATAAATTATATTTAAAAGGAGCTAAAGTATATACAAATACAAGTGAATATGATATTCATACAAGTGGTCATGCTAAACAAGAAGAATTAAAGTTATTAATAAGACTTATAAGACCAAAATATTTTATGCCTATTCACGGTGAATATAGAATGTTAAAAAGCCATGCTAACTTAGCAATATCTTGTGATGTTAATGAAGAAAACACATTTATACTTAAGAATGGTGATATCTTAGCTCTTAAAGATGGTATTGTTACTCAAAAAAATAGTATTAATATTAATGATATATATGTAGATGGTAATAGAGTTGGAGATGTTGGAACACCAATTATTAAAGATAGAAAAATTATGTCTACTGATGGAGTATTAGTTGTAATAATGAACATTGATGTTGATAATAAAAAAATGTTAATTGAACCAAATATTACAACAAGAGGTTTTGTAATAGTGAATGATAATCAAGAATTAATAAAACAAATACAAAATAAAACAAGTATTATTACATTAAATGAATTAGAGAAAAGTACATTTAATTTAACTGATTTAAAAAACAGAATAATACTTGACTTAAATTCTTATATTATTGAATTGACAGGAAGAAGACCAATTATAATTCCAATGATATTAAATGTAAAATAAAAGATTATTAATTGAAGTGACTAAAAAAGTCACGTAAATAAAAAGAACGTTAGAATAAAATCTAACGTTTTTTAATTCTAAACTATTATTGTTATAAAATAATATCTAATCTTATTATTCTTCTTTCCTATTTTCTATTAATTCATTATTTAATCAATATCATTGAATAAAACTCTTTGCTACATTCATCAACAGGAATAAAATTTGTAGTAACTTCAGAAATAATGCCATTGTCAAAATGCATATTAATATCCATAAAACCTTTATTTATTGGACTAGATGATGGTGAAACATCACTTAGTGTGGGTACTCTAATAAAAGCAGTTTTATCATTATGATATGCATTATATATATGAGAATGTCCAGATAAGTTTAGAAACACTTCGTCATCTTTAACAGGATGCAATACTTTTTCAATATCATGTTTAATTGAAATATACTCTCCATTACAATTGATTAAAGAATATCTATATCCTAGTGTAATAAAATCATCTCTAATTTCTAATTCTTCATACAGATCAATACCATCTTTAATAAGTACGCTAGCATCATGATTACCCAATAATATTAAATTAACAATGTTTTTGTCAAATAAATAGTCATAAATAACATGTTCGAGTTGAGATTGTGATGAAACATATTCTTCTTTACAACATGAAAATCCATCTACATTTCCTTCTATCAAATCACCAGCATGAATGATATATCTAATACCATGTTTAGACGCATAATTGTACACTTCAAATAAATAATCTAGATTTTCATTGTAATGACCAAAATGAGTATCTGAAATAACTAATACTCTAAGATTACACATGTTTCCAATACTAAAAATATTTTTAATTGGAGCCTTTGAAACAACCTTTTTACCTTTTTTCTTATCAAAAGAAACAGATTCAAAATTAGAATAAATTTTTTTTTGTTTATTGCTTAATTTTATTAACAATATTTCATTTATTTTATCTATTGATTTTCTTAATAATGGTAAATGTTTTTTTTCTTCTTTCGTTCCATAACAAAAAATATAAACATATATGTTTTTAATTAAACTAGCAAAATTATATACATTTATTTTTAAAAAAGAATATATGCTACATATATCATTTAATGATAATAATTCTAATACTTCTTTGTATCTTTCATCAACTTTTAGTTTTCCTATTAAAGCATCAATTATATTAATTAAATATAAATCACCATCTTCACATTTATTAATAATATCTCTTCTGAATTCGATTAAAATATCAGCAACATTTTTTTCATTTTTATTCATAATGTAAGATATTTGTTTAATATCATATCCATTAATTATAAAATATTTAATATCATCGTGAATATTGTAAGTTATATTTCTCATTTATTCCCCCCCAATTTAATAATTATAATTCTATTATTTTATTACACAAATTAACAAAATCCATTTTCTTTGATGCTTTAACTAATATAGTATCATTTTTATCAATAATGCTTTTAATATACTCTAAACAGTCTATATTATTGCTAAAATGACTTACTATACCATAAAAACCATTTTCAATTGTACTTATATTTATATCGTTTGATAATTCTCCAACAGTAATTAAAACATTAATACTACTATTAGAAATAAGTTTACCTACATCTCTATGTAATTCCTTTGAATACTCTCCAAGTTCTAACATATCACCAAGAACAATTATCTTTCTTCCTTTATAATTAGATAAATATTCTATTGCCAATTTTACTGAATCAAAATTTGCATTAAATGCATCATTTATAACTAAAAAACCACTATTGCTTCTTACTTCTTTTAACCTATTACCTAATTGTTTAAAATTATTAAAAGCATTATATATTTTTTCATCATCAACATTCAATAATTTTCCTACTGCATATGCAAGAGTTGAATCAATCAATAAAGGTTCCTCAGTACCAAATAATTTAAATTTTTTATCATTAATTTTAAAATCATAATTATCTATTTTTTCAATATTATAATCAGAATTATTATGAATACCAACAGTAATAATATCATTTTTATTGTTTAAATAATATTGATGTAATAAATCATTATCGTTGTTGATAATTAAATTATTTTTTTCCATTCCATCTAATATCTCTAATTTAGCTTTTAATATATTTTCTCTGGAACCCAAAATACCAATGTGTGAAGTTCCAATATTTGTAATAACAGAATAATGAGGTCTAATTATTTTAGATAAAAAGCTTATTTCTCCAAAGTTATTCATTCCAATTTCAATTACCCATATTTGAGCATCTTTACCATTTAAAATAGATAAGGGAAGACCTATATTATTATTAAAACTTCCTTCAGTTTTTAAAACATCATAAGTCGTTTCTAAAACTGATACAATTAAATCTTTAGTAGTTGTTTTACCTACGCTACCAGTAATACCTATTACAGTACCTTTAAAATTATTTCTTTTCACTTTAGCTAATTTACACAAGCATTCTATAGTATCTTTTACGTATATAATTGTTTTATTTTTAAAACAACTAACGTCCATTTTTTTATCTATAATAGCAGTACTAACGCCCTTATCAAAAGCATCTTCAATAAAATCATTTCCGTCAAAATGATCACCTTTGATTCCGACATATGTATCACTTTTATTAATAGTTCTAGTATCTTTTGAAAAAAAGGTAACTTCTAACTCATCATTACCACATAATAACCTACCATCACATATATCAATAATATCTTTAATTTTCATAAATACCTCTAATAATATTATACATTAAAAAAAACAAAAATTCATTATTTTAATGAATAATTGTTATTAATTTTAGATTATTATTATAATTTTATTTATTACCTTCATTTATTAAAGATTTAGGGTACATAATTAATAAATAATCACAACGACTAGAAAAATCAAAATCTTCTATATTATGATCAATAGGATTTCCATAATCGTCTAAACCTAAAGCATCACTTGAATAATAAGAATATCCAAATCCATTATTTTTAAACCAATCGTTAACTATTTCTAAATCACATATTTTTTCTTCTTTTTTACCTTTTTCATTATAATAAACAGCTAATACTACATTCTTTCTTTCTATACCAACAAATGATAAATAATATTCTAAATCATCAAAACTTATTTCAACGTTTGGACAATATTCTAAAATATTTTGATTTGACAAATCAAAGAATGTAACATTAGTATATTCAACTGGAGAAACCATAGGAGTATATCCTACGCCACCATTTTGAATAGATAAAATAATATCCTTCTTTATTCTAGATATTACTTCACGTGATCCTAAATCAATATAATTCAAAAGCTTTTGAGGATCGTCAACATCATCACTTCTTATAGATTTTCTTAATAATAATTTGTTTAAACATTCTTCTTTTTCCTCAATTAAAAATTTAGTAAAATTTGAAACTTTTTTCATTTTATACTCCAATCAAAAAATTATTATAGATTATAAAATAAATATTGTCAAATATTATTATATAAAAAAAAGAATCTAAATTCCTTTCTATTTTTCATCTTCTTTATCCAACATTCTTAATATTTTATTTTGATTTGAACTTAACTTTTTAATCTCTTCATGTAATTCTTCAAGTATTAATTCACTTTTAATATCTGCTTTATAATCATTTTTACCCCTTAAAGTATCTTTTTTAGCAGTTCTGTTTTGACTCATCATAATTACAGGTGCTTGGAGAGCAGCAATGCAAGATAAAAATAAATTTAATAATATGAATGGATATGGATCAAAAGCAGCATCAATACTTTTTATAGAAAGCATAACATTAAAAATTATCCAAAATATCAAAAACAATATAAATGATACTATAAATCCCCAACTTCCAGCAACAGAGGTAATTGTATCAGCTAATCTATCAGACCAAGTTTCTTCCTCTTGCATTTGTTTATCGACATCAATTGCTATTGGTTCATTAAACAATATTTCCATCAATTGTTCTTCATCTTCATTCTCAAGTTCTCTATTTTTAAGTAGCATTTTTACTATTTCTTTTTTAGTTTTAGGTTGTGCCATATAATACACCTCTTTCTATTATGATTTCATTATATAACCGATCTTTAAAAATGTAAATTATATAGTCAGAACAAAATGTAAATATAAAGTAAATCATTTTCTACGATTTACAATTACCCTAATAATATTGGCTATTAAAAACGAACCTCCTATAATAATTATGAACCATAATATTGACATTAAAACCGTTTGATTATAAACATAAAGAAAAGGATAAGGTCCTTCTATAATTCTTAAAATATTTAAAACAATTGTAATTAAAGCATAAATAATAGTAGGAATTAAAGAAAAAAATGATTCTTTTATAGTTATTTTATTAATCTTATCAACAAATACGAATGAAAAAAATAATAATATTGGACATATAAGGTGCTGATATAACATTGAACCATATAAAAGCATCATCTTATATCCATTAGCCCCATACATAGGGCAAAGAATTAATATAACTATTATAAAAGTAATAATTAAACCCAAAGTAGCCATATATTTTAATAAATATAACCATTTGGGTATTTCTTTATTATAATTAAATAATATATACAAAGAATATATTGCACATACTATCATAGCAAAGAAATTACTGCACTCAGTGTAAAATAGAAATAAACCAAATCCATTTCTGCTATATGAATCTATAAATGCTATTATTTCAAATATAACTATTAATATAGAAATTAATAATGATAATATCTTACTAAACTTTTTCATTTAAACCTCAATATAATTTTATCAAAATAGCAACAATAAATCTATTATAACAATAAAAAAGTCCTAAAAGGACTTATTCTTTACTTTGGTGGAGAATGTGGGACTTGAACCCGCGACCTCCTGCGTGCAGGGCAGATGCTCTAGCCAACTGAGCTAATTCCCCAAGGTAGGCACTTGATTATAAGATAAACAATAATCAAGCGTATTAATATTATCATAAATTAACTCAATATGTCAAGCAAAAATAAGCAAAATCACTATTTAATAAGATAGTTTAATATTTCTAACCCTAGTCGAGTACTATCATGTTTCAATGTATTATCTTTATCAATAATTAGTAATGGTTTACTAATAATGTTTATTTTTATCTTATCTCTATCTAATAGCACAGGATCTTTTTGTTCTAATGTTTGATACTTCTTAATCATTGATTTGCTTATTAATTCATTATTTACTATTACTGCATCTATTTTTCTTTTGCCTAAATAGCTATTAAGCAAATTAATGTGATCACTTACTTTATAATCATCTGTTTCACCAGGCTGTGTCATAATATTACATACATATATTATTTTTGCATTAGAATTATCTATAGATTTAATCACCTCTTTACTTATTATATTAGGTATTACACTAGTAAAAAGGCTACCCATACTTAATACAATAGCGTCACTTTCTTGAATAGACTCTAATACTTCATTATTTATTTTAGGATTTTTTTTATAATATACTTTATTTATTCCTATACCAGATTCAGTAATGTTATGCTCACCTTCAATAGTTTGACCATTTTTCATTTTTGCAACTAATACAACATTATCATCGGTTAAAGGTAATACCTTACCCTTTAAATTCAATAATTTACTTACTTCTTTTACTCCATTTGAAAGATTGCCATATATATTATAGAGAGCTGTTAATATAATATTACCTAAACTGTGACCATTAAACTCACCATCTGTTTTAAATCTATATCCAACCAATTTTTCAATTACATCTTCAGTTTCAGATAATGCAATTAATACTCTCCTGATGTCTCCAACAGCAGGTATGTTAAATATTTCTCTTAAAGCACCTGAACTTTTCCCATCATCTGATACACTTACAACAGCTGTAATATCTAAAGGAAACATTTTTAATCCTTTCAACAAATTTGATTGTCCGGTTCCGCCTCCAAGAACAACTACTTTTTTATTCATTTTTTTCTCCTATAACATAAAATGCATAATATTCTTCAAATGATAAATTTTCTTTGTACATTATAGTTGCTGCATCTACTCCAACATATCTTAATTTCCAAGCAGAAGAACTAAAACCTGTAAGTTTTTCTTTATCCTTTTGAAGTCTTAAAATAAATCCATACTTGTAAGCAGTTTTACTTAACCAATCGTATTCTTCACTACTATATGGATCTTCGAATACTTTATTATATGGTTGTAAATCAAAAGTAATACCTGTTTGATATTCTGAATGTCCAGGTTTAGCAACCAATTCATCAGCATCTATTTGTCCATAACTATTAACATAGTTATTATAAATTGATTCTTGTTCGGAATATGATCTATATCCAGAAGATACAACAAAAGTATATCCTGAATCCTTTCCTTCATAAATCAAATCAATTATATATTGTATTATAGAACCACTTACTTTTTTACCAGAATACGCGTAAGCTACTGGAACGTCAACTAAATTATCAGGTATAAAGTCATTTTTAAGCCCATATAGTCTATTAACTAACATAAGTTCATTCTTAATAACATCTGTATCCTTTTGATTATCTAACCATTCAATATTAGCTTCAGTGTTTATAATAGCAACTATATCACTAAATGACTTAGAATCATTATCCTCTTTATAACTCAAATAAGAATCTAGATTTTTATATAAAAAATATTTTTCTTTAGCAAAATCATCAATATTACTATTATATTTTCTAATTAATAATTCATTTAATTTTTTACTATCAAAATATTCTTCAAGTATTTTTTCTTCTTCAACAGAATATCCAATTTGAATAAATTTATATTCATATGATTTTTTATAATTAATATTTTTAACTATACTAATAATACCAAATATTATACCAAATATTATTAAAATAACTATTAAACAAAAAGCTACAAATTTGTAATAATTAAACCTTTTCCCTGGCATAGATAATCTCCTATTATTATTATACAACAAACATAAAAATAATCAAATAAAAAAGAATATAGTTAATATTCTTTAGTATATGTAGTTCCGTCTATACCGTCTTTAATAACTACATCATATTCCAATAATTTATCTCTTATTTCATCAGATACATCAAATCTTTTTTCATCTCTAAATATTTTTCTTAATTCAATAATATACTCTATATATCTATCTTCTTTTGATGAATCATCATTTTTAAAATTGAAATCTAAACCTAATATAGGGTTAACGGTATCATCGATAAAATCTAATGTACTTAATAATACATTTTTATCATCCGTTTTATTTACTATCTTATTTAATTCATATAAATATGATATAGCTAAAGAAGTATTAAAATCATCATCCATAGCTTCTAAAAATTTATTCTTAATATCACTAATTTCTTTGGAAAAATTATGTTCTTGGTACTCAACTTTTCTACACTTTTCAAATCCAATAGATAATGATTTATAACTTTTTTCAGCTTCTAATATTTTATCATCATCAAAATCAGTTGGTCTCCTATAATGTGATAATAGAGTGTAAAATCTAATTATTATTGGATCATACTTATTAAATAAATCAGGTAGTGAAATAAAGTTTCCTAAAGATTTTCCCATCTTTTGTCCATTTACGGTAACTAAATTATTATGAATAAAATATTTTACAAAAGTACACCCATTAGCACACTCTGATTGTGCTATTTCACATTCATGATGCGGAAATATATTATCCATACCACCACCATGTATATCGAATGTATCTCCTAAATATTTTTTAGACATGACAGAACATTCTATATGCCATCCCGGATAGCCAACACCCCAAGGTGACGGCCATTTCATTAAATGATTATCTTCAGCAAATTTCCACAAAGCAAAATCTTCAGGTCTTTTTTTATCACTAGCAATTTCAATTCTCTCACCACTAATAGTTTCATCAATTGTTCTATGTGATAGTTTACCATAATCTTTAAATTTAGTTATATCAAAATATACATTATTCTCTTTGGTAACATAAGCATACCCCTTATCAACAAGAGTCTTTACCATATCAATTATTTCAATAATATGACCAGTTGCTCTACAAGAAATATCAGGTTTCAAAATATTAAGTTTATTCATACAATCAAAATAAATATTTTCATATTTATATGCTATTTCATATGGATCTATTTTCTCTATTTTAGCTTGTTTTTCAATTTTAGATTCACCTTCATCAGCATCTCCAACTAAATGACCAACATCTGTAATATTTTGAACATATTTAACATCATATTTTTTATATTTTAAATATCTATATATTGTATCAAAACTTATATAGCTTTTAGCATGTCCTAAATGTGGATTTCCATATACAGTAGGCCCACAAACATACATACCAACCTTATTTCCGTTAATAGGAATAAATTCTTCTTTTTCTCTAGATATTGTATTATATAATCTTAGTGACATACTCTTCACCCCTTCATAATGATTCTATCATATTTTTTATTATTATTCTATTCTTATATAACAAAATTAGAATAATTTGATAAAATTTACTGAAGAAAAAAAAGAAGATTATTCTTCTGGTTTTATATCTTCTTCTATTTTTTTAAGATCTTTTTTATCTTTTTCTTCATTTAAGCTAAATAAATCTTTTCTAACCTTATCTTCTATTTCTTTAAATAGTTTAGGATTATTCTTAAATAATAATTTAACATTTTCTTTTCCTTGGCCAATCTTCTCACCTTTATAACTGAACCAAGCACCACTCTTATCAATTATTCCTAGATTAGAGGCTAAATCAACTACTTCTCCAGTTTTAGAAACGCCTTCACCATACATAATTTCAACTTCAGCAGTTCTAAATGGAGGAGCCACCTTGTTTTTAACAACTTTGATAATAGTTCTATTTCCAACAGCATCATTTCCGACTTTAATCTGTTCAGCACGTCTTACATCTAGCCTAACTGTTGAATAAAACTTTAATGCTCTTCCTCCAGGAGTTGTTTCTGGATTGCCAAACATAATACCAACTTTTTCTCTTAATTGATTTATAAATATACATATTGTATTAGTTTTGCTTATTACACCGCTCAATTTTCTTAAAGCTTGTGACATTAATCTAGCCTGAAGTCCTACGTGAGAATCACCCATTTCACCTTCAATTTCAGCTTGAGGCACTAAGGCTGCTACTGAATCTATTACGATAATGCTCATTGCTTCACTTCTAACTAATGCTTCAACTATTTCAAGAGCTTGTTCTCCCGTATCAGGTTGACTTAATAATAATTCATCAACATCAACACCTAATTTTTTAGCATAAACAGGATCTAAAGCATGTTCAGCATCAATAAAAGCTGCTTTACCGCCAGTTTTTTGTACTTCAGCAATTGCATGTAATGCTATAGTAGTTTTACCACTAGATTCAGGTCCAAAAATCTCTACTATTCTTCCTTTTGGATAACCACCTACTCCTAATGCTTGATCAAGTGTAATAGAACCACTAGATACTACATCTATATTTTTTATACCTCTTTCTCCTAATTTCATAATAGCACCTTTACCAAATTGTTTTTCAATATCAGCAAGTACTTGATCTAAAGTTTTGTCTTTTTCTTTTTTCATAACATTTTGTCTCCTTCAGTAACTTAATTGTAAAATAAAAAATAACCTTTGT
>CAZJEW010000010.1:0-9795 GCA_964545285.1 uncultured Clostridium sp. | reverse complement strand
TTTCAATATCAGCCATTACTTGTTCAAGTGTTTTGTCTTTGTCTTTTTTCATTTTATGTCTCCTTATAAATTAATTGTAAAGCAATTTTTTGCCTTTGTCAATACTTTTTTACAAACATATGTTTGTTATAATTAAATTTTACATTAAATATAAAAACAATTATTAAATTTATATTTTAATTTTATCATTTATTGAATATTTTATTCAATAAAAAAAGATTAAAATTAAATTTTAATCTTTTTTAACTATTTAACATCAGCAAAATATTTTTTATTTTTAACATAATATTGTATTCCACTATAAACAGACAATACAGTTGCTAACATAATAAGTAAAGTAGCTACATCTATACCCCATAATTCAAATGGTAAATTGTAAAAAAACATAAGCGATATACCTATAAGCATTAACATGGTTTTTAGTTTACCAGCTTTAGAAGCACCTACAGCACCAGATTTTTGTCCAGCAATCATTTTAATTGAATCGACAATAGTATCTCTAGATATAATAACAACCGGAATAATTGGACTTATATATCCACTAGTAGCAAATATTATTAATACTCCATTAACTAATACTTTGTCAGCAATAGCATCTAATACTTTACCAAAATCAGTTACTAGATTATATTTTCTAGCAAGATATCCATCTAAGAAATCAGTAAATGCAGCTACCATAAACATAATACCACAAATAATATATTTGCTATCAATAATTAAAGTACCTCTAGTAGCAATAATTTCAAAAGTTGGAAATTCTATTCCGATTTTTTCAACAGGAAAAATCATAAGAATTAATAATAAAACAGCTAATATTATTCTACACATTGTTATTTTGTTTGGAACATTCATATTCATATTCTCCTTTCAACATAATAATTATTAAAATTACTCTAATTAAATTTAGTATTAATAAAAGCAATTATAAAAAACACTAATATAATTAATACAATTATGCCACTTATATATAGTACTATATACTTAGTTTTACTTTCGCTTATTACTTTAGTATATGGTGAAACTATTTTGGGATTATTACTCTTTTTTTCTAGTATTCGAATTTCTCTTGTTTGCTCTAATATATCCTCTACTAGTATTCTTGATGTATAACCAAAAATAAAATCATTAAACTTGCTAACTATTTCATCTTCATCTAAATTTAAATATTTAGCATATTTTTTCACTAAATCTTTTAAAAAGAAAACATCCTTAAACGCATTTGCATTACCATCTTCAAGATTATCAAGTTGTCCCATTGTAATATTTAAATCCCTAATTATTTCGTCTTTTGATATACCTATTTCTTCTCTAGCTTCTTTAAAACTCTCTCCTATGTCTTTCACTTTTTCTCCTATTAGCAAATAATAATTCTTAATAAGCCATGTTCTGTACCTTTAAAAGGTGACAAACATCTATCTAAGATTTCTCTTTCTTTACTCTTTTTTTATTCATTCGTAAAAATTCCCCTACCAAATTTGGGTTTCTTACTCGCGGGGTTTACCACGTTCCACTCTAAGTATTCCTACTTAGCATCGTCACTTTGGCACTTTTATATCTAATTTAATCAGTTCTTGATTATTTCGAAGCCGTTAGTCAAAAAGACTACCTAAGGTTATTTTTTCCCTTAGCACGAACACTACAACCATTACAGGTTGTGTAAGCATGGACTTTCCTCTACATAAAATATATGCAGCGTTTGTCTAAAAAATTAATTATTCACCATAAACAACTTTTTCTAAATCACTAATTCTTTTTAATATATCTACATTAGTAACGCCTTTGTTAGATCCAGCTATTTCAAGTTTTGCTTTTAAATTTCTAATTTCGGATTTTAATTTTGCATTATCGTTTTCTAATACTTTAATTTCATTAACAAGTCTTTTAGCAGTAGTTTCAAAATCAACATAATCCTTAATGATTAAATCAAGAAATTGATCTACCTCTTGTGGTCTATATCCTCTAGCATCAATTTTAAAATCTTTTTCTAATATCTCTTTAGCCGTTAGAAACCTTTTATCCTCATACATCTTTTATAGCCTCTCTTCCAAAACAATTATACAAAATATTGTAGTATTTTGTCAATTAATATACCAGTTATATTTATTTATAGTATTCGTCAAAGTATTCCTTTGCACTTGAAAAATCATTGGTATTTAAACTTCTAAGATCAATTGTATATGTTAGAGTATTATATGATGTATTATTAAAATATTTGTCAACATCTTTATATTCGATTTTTATTTTATCAAATGAAGAATCAGTTACAGATATAGTAATAGGAATTGAAACATCTTCATCAGTGGTATTAGTTTCTTTATACATATAATTATATTCTTTTAAATATCTTTCCAAAGATACAGTTGCATTTATTGTTTCGTAATCCATACTCTGCCTATTTGAAACTTCAATAAAAGATACAATTAATTTTAGATTATAGTAAACTTTATTAAAATTACTTAATAGTTCTTCATTATTAGTTTCTATAATTTTACTATTAACATAATCTCCAGGAATATCTAAAGCATACCATTTATCATTATATTCTATTATTTCACCATTACTAAATAAATCGCTTGAATAAAAGCATACGTATTCATCACATTTAATAGATAATTTCGTTTCAACATCATCTTCATTTTTAATTATATTGATAGAATAATTTTCACCAACAGAATCAAAAATATCTTTAATTGATATAGTATTACTATTATCTTCTACCTTACTAATGTTCTTTGTTCCTATGTATATTACAACTACGCATGCAATTATAAAAACTATAAAAATAATTAATAATTCACTTTCTTTCATACCATACTTATCATATAATTTTTTTAACATAATTTACCTCCAATTAAATTTCTTTTCCCATTAATATATTCCTTACCCGTCATTTCTCTTTTACCAGAAGGCTTAACTTTTGTTATTATTATTTCACCATCTTTTGTTTTTACACCAAACCCATCATCATAAATATTAATAATTTCACCACATTCACCTTTAGTAGAATATTCTCCTATTCTAGAAGAACATAATTTTAGTACTTCTCCATTCAACATTGCATATGAAACAGGAAATGGATATAATCCCCTAATCAAATTATAAATATCAATGGTATTTCTATTAAAATCAACGTGTTCTTCATCATGTTTAATTATATATGCAAATGTTACCTCATCTTCATTTTGTTTGATTCGTTTAACTTTTTTATTAAAAATATCAGGTAATACTTTTTCAAGTAAATCTCTTCCTAAAATGCTTAATTTATCATGAATTACACCAACACTATCTTCAAAACCAATCTTAATTGATTCTTGAGTAATAATATCACCATCATCCATGCCAGGAGCCATATACATAATTGTAACACCAGTTTCTTTATATCCGTTTATTATAGCTCTATGAAGAGGAGCACCTCCTCTCAATTTAGGCAATAAAGAAGCATGTACATTTATAGCATTATATTTCGGTGTGTCTAATAAACACTCAGGTATTATTTGACCATAAGCACAAGTAATGATAATATCTGGTTTATGATCTAATATATATTCATATTCTTTTCTTATTTTGTTTGGTTGATATACCTCAATATTATTCTTAAGAGCAACCTTTTTTATTGGTGAAAATGACAATTCCTTTTTTCTTCCAATAATAGCATCAGGTTGAGTGACAACCATAATAACATTTGTTTTCTCAATTAACATTTCAAGAACAGGAACACTAAATTCTGGAGTTCCCATAAAAACAACTTTTTTATCTTTCATACATACTCCTACAATATATAAATTATATCAAATATTATTATTTATATCAATTTAGATATTTATATTAATATCAAGTCTTAGTTTATTATTAGAATAATTATCATTAATGTTATTAAGAACATCTATTAAATTAATACTTTTTTTATATTTAATCATAATAATAAAATGATATTCATTTTTAACTCTAAACACACTAGCCATAGCAGGTCCTAATATAGTAAATGATTTATCTAAATTGTTATCCAAATACTTCTTAATATTTTTAGAAGAAATACTTGCATAATCATAATCTTTACTAATAATCTCTAAATTACAAATATAATAGTAAGGAGGGTACTTTAGTTTCATTCTTATATCCATTTCTTTATTATAAAAATCTTCAAAATCATTTTTAATAACTGAATTATATACATAATTATCCACATTATAAGTTTGTATTAAAACTTTACCAGGTATATTAAACCTTCCAACCCTACCAGAAGTTTGACTTAACAATTCATAAGTTCTTTCACTGCTTCTAAAATCAGGAATTGATAAAGATGCATCAGCATTAATCACACCAACTAGAGATACATTTTCAAAATTTAACCCTTTAGATATCATTTGAGTACCAACTAAAATATTATATTTTTTGCTTGCAAAATCATTAATAAGAATTTGATGAGCATTTTTATGTGAAGTTGTATCTGCATCCATTCTTAAAACAGAAGTATTATATTTTTCTTTTAATATTTGTTCTAATTTTTCAGTACCTAATCCTAGATCTTTAATAGAATCCTCATGACATTTAGGACAAACTTTATTGCTAATTGTTCTATATCCACAATAATGACAAGAATAACTATTTGAACTCTTATGATATATTAAAGAAATATCGCAATTAGGACATTTATAAACATAACCACAATTAGTACATGATAAAAATGTACTATAACCCCTCCTATTTAGTAATATAATTATTTGTTCATTATTATTTAATGCTTTTCTAATTTCTATATCAAGTTTACTACTAATGATATAATTATGTTTTTTAGATTCTTCTTCCATATTTACAAGTTCAATTTTTGGAAAAGAACCGCTTATTCTTGTTTTTAATTCTATTAATCTAAATATTCCTTTTTTAGCTCTTGCAAATTGTTCTAAAGATGGTGTTGCACTGCCTAAAACAACTTTAGCATTATTATATTTTCCTCTTTCAAATGCTATATCTATTGCATTATATTTAGGATTGTTTTCTTGTTTATATGTTGAACTTTGGCATTCATCTATAATAATTAATCCTAAATTAGATAAAGGCATAAATATCGCACTTCTAGCCCCTACTACAACACTAATGTCCCCTCTCATTATTTTTCTATATTCGTCATATTTTTCGCCTTCTGATAGAGCACTATGAAAAATAGCAACATTATTTTTAAAAACACTTTTGAATCTTGCAACTATTTGAGGAGTTAATGATATCTCAGGAACTAATACAATAGTAGTTTTTTTAATTTTGAGCATACTTTCAATAAGTTTAATATATATTTCAGTTTTTCCACTACCTGTAACACCATATAATAAATATTTATCATCAGTACTATTAATAATACTTTCATAACAAATTAACTGCTCATTAGTTAAATTAATTATTTTTTTCTTATCTTCAATAATATTAGTATCTCTATATAGTTCAACTTTCTTTTCGAAGAAAACATTCTTTTTAATAAGATTATTTATAGTACTACTACTAAATAGATTTTTATTACATTCATTATTCTTAAGTTCTTCAATAATTCTTACTTCACCATAACTTCTAGAATGAGTAGAAATATATTCATCAACATCAATATCTGGATTAATATAAACAATTGTATTATATTTTCTATTTATATTCGTTTTTAAGGATGCTTTTAACGCTTTAGGAAGCATTACTTGATAACAAGATATTAAATTAACTATTAAGTTATTACTCATAAATTTACCCAGTTTTAATAGTTCTTCGTTTAAATAGAAATCACTTTCAACTATTTTAATAATTCTTTTATATTCAATAGAATTATCGTAATTATTATGTATTTTTAATACGAAACCTTCTACATTTTTAAAAGCAAAAGGAACCATAACCTTATGGCCTACTTTTAAATTATTAATGGTATTTGGAATAATGTAATCAAATACCTTATTAAGTGACTTAACAGAATATTCTATTAATACACTAGCTAACATTTTAAATACCTTTTAAGAAAGGATTATTATTAAGTTCATAACCTACAGTGGTTTGACTTCCATGACCAGGATATATGATAACATCTTTATCCATATATTTAAAAATCTGAAAACTTTTAACCATTTCTTTATAACAATCTTCTTCATAGTTACCAATATCTTCTTTAAAAACAAAATCACCAGAAAACAACATATTATCATTATCGAAAAAGAAAGAACAACTATCCATAGTATGACCAAAAGTTTCAACAACCTTAAAAGAAAAAGTATCAATAATCATATTACCTTTATTTTTATAATCAACTACTTTATCAATACTAAATGCATTTTTAACAAAATCCAATGCACCAACATGATCAAAATGATAATGAGTTATAAGAATACCTTTTATATTAATATTAAGACTATTCACTTTAGTAACTATTTTTTCACCATCAGCACCAGGATCAATAATTAATCCAGATATTCCGTTATGAATTATATAACAATTTTCTTCTAAGTAACCAGTAATAACTTTTTCAACTTTCAACATTATTTCTCCTTAAACATATCTATTATTTTATCTAATCTATCTAACACTTTAAAACCATGGGATTCCATTTCTTTAGAAAATCTAACTCCTATTCCACCTTTAGATTCCCATTCAGTTAAATTTCCAGCATAATCATCTATAAGAATAGCACCTTCACTATGAATTATTTCTGTCTTTTTAATGTTTTTTGGAACTATAATAACAGTCATTTGATCAAAATACTTTTTAATATATTTGATTTTAACTTCTGCTTCAGGTAAAGAATTAACATGTGTTAAAATACTAACCTCAAACATTTTACTATCAAGAATCTTTTTAATAGAATTTATTGAATCATTTAAGATATATTTATCTTTAACAATAGTATTAAAATCAAACTTGCTTATATATTCACAAGATTCTTTAACCCATTTTGGATCAATACCATTCTCATTTAAAGCTTTATATAAATATGGAATAGTATCAATAATTACTCCATCAAAATCAATATATAATCTCTTCATATTACTACCTCTTAAAAATATTATACACTACATATTAAAAAAAATAAAATAAAAATATTACTGCTATTGAGTAATATTTTCATTAGAAACTAACTTTATGATTTTCCCATCTTCAGTCTTAGCATATATCTCAGTTACCGTACAAGAATAATCAGTCTTATTAACAACAGTATAAAAATTTACAAATTTATAATTTTCAACAAATGGTGTAAATGCTTCATTTACAGTTAATCCTAAATGAGCATCACTTCTATATATTTTACCTTCATCAGTAATGACTAAATAAATAAACGAATCTTCACATGAATCAATAGATACTTCCATTGCAATAATTTTTCCAGATATTTCATTATATTCTTTTAATATCTTCTTTTCTAAATCATAAAAAACAAGTTTACCTTCATCTGTTATTTCTAATGTTCCAGCTTCAAATTCATCATTATCATAATTATATACATTAATTAAATTTAATACTTTCTTATTAGTCCATTTATATTCAGTTCCATTAATATTTTCACATATATAACCTTCATCACAGTAGATGTCTTCATTACCATTATTTTCAAGTTCTTCTATTTCTTCATTTAAACTACCAGAATCAGATTCTTTTTTATCATAAAAGAAATAATAATATAATACTATACCAAAAAGAACAAATATTATTAACAACATCAAAAATTTACTAGATTTTTTCTTCATACTTCCTCCATATATATTCTATCATCTTTCTAAATAAAATTAAATAATTTGTCTTCCATCAAGTGAGAAACTTTTTGCATTAGTTATTTCAACATCTATTATTTTTCCAATAGTATTAATATTGCCTTCAATATTAACAAGTTTCATATTTTCAGTATATCCACATATTTTTTTATTATCTTTTTCACTAATACCAGTCACTAAACATTTTTGAATAGTACCTATCATTTTTTTATTAGATTCATTACTATACTTATTTATAAGTTCATTTAATTTATGTAATCTGTCCATTTTAATTTCTTCACTAACCGTCTCTTTCATTAGCATTGCTGGAGTGTTTTCTCTAGGTGAAAATGCAAATGTAAATGCACCATCAAATTTACACTTATTTACAATATCAAGAGTTTCTTGGAAATCTAAATCAGTTTCACCAGGAAATCCAACTATTATATCAGTTGTTATAGATGAATTTTTTACTTTTTCTCTAATTAAATTATATAATTTATAATACTCTTCTTTAGTATATCTTCTATTCATAAGTTTAAGTATTTTATTACTACCTGATTGAATAGGCAAATGAATATATGGCATAATGTTATCTCTTAATGCAATCGCGTCAACCATACTTTCAGTGAAATCCCACGGATGAGAAGTTACAAATCTTATTCTTTCTATTCCTGTATCACTAACATCTAATAATAGATTAGCAAGATTATAATTATCATAGCAATCTTTTCCATATGCATTTACATTTTGTCCAAGTAATGTTACTTCTTTGTAACCTTCTTCTTTTAATTTTTTTACTTCAGAAATAATCTCTTCTTTCTTACGGCTTCTTTCAGTACCTCTAGTATAAGGAACTATACAATAAGTACAAAATTTATCACATCCAAGAATAATATTAACCCAAGCACTATATTTATTATCTCTTATTACTGGAATCTCCTCTATAACATTTCCTTCAAAGCTTATTGCTTCAACTTGTTGCTTTTTAGTATTAATAGAATTTAAAATAATAGAAGGTAAATTACAAAGATCGTGGGTTCCACATATAAAATCAACATATTTATATTTAGACATGATTTTATCTACTACATTTTTTTCTTGAGACATACAACCACAAATACCGACAATAGTATCTTTCTTACTCTTTTTTAAATGATCAATAACACCCAAAAAACCAAATACTTTATCATGAGCATTTTCTCTAATAGCACAAGTGTTTAAAATAATTAAATCACTAGAATTCATATCATCAGTTTCAATATATCCAACAGACTCAAGCATCCCTTTAATATTCTCTGAATCATGTTCATTCATTTGACAACCATAAGTTCTTAAAAAGAATTTTTTGTTTGTACCAAATTTTTCATCATTATAATTATATTTAGTATATTTAACATCATTTTTATGTCTTATTTTTGCTTTATTCATATCAGGTATATTCATAGTAATCAACTCCATAAAATATTATATCACACAAAATAAAAAATGCATTATTTAAATGCATTTATTTTGATACTAGATCTTGTATAACAGAACCATCAGGTTTAGTACAAGTATATGTTTGATAATTATAAGAAGCACCTTCATAATTATGAGTACATTGATATCCTAAAGCATACTTTTTTTCAATAGGTAAAATAATATAAATAAATATTGTAGATGCTAAAATATAAGTAATAATACCAACAATAAACCCATTTAAAGCAGACTTAGATCTAATAGGAGTATCCTTTTTAGTTTTAATGTAATATATTAAACCTAAAGGTGGAATAATTAAAGAAAGTGCTGCTAAACCATTAGAAGGAACATCATAAGAATTAACAAACTCATTATTGCTTGTTAAATTATTATTAATGTTTTCTTCAGGCATTATTTGTGATTGAACATCTTCATTTATTACATTATTTACTTCATTGTTATTATCAGTTTTAGAAATCGATTCTCCACAATTAGGACATCTATCAGCATTATCAGGAATTTCATTACCACATTTAATACAATACATATTTACATCTCCTATCCTAATTTAGATTATCATAAAACACATTAAAAATCAATTTATAATAATATTGTTTACAATTAATTA
>CAZJEW010000009.1:0-40504 GCA_964545285.1 uncultured Clostridium sp. | reverse complement strand
ATATAACAAACATATTATTAAATGTAAACATAATGATTGCTCTCTTCAGGGGGTCCGAAAGTTTGTTCGTATTATACCTGTGATAAAAGATTAAATCCCCTATAATTTAGGGGATTTTTATTTTCTATAATTTATAAAAGTTTATAGTTGTTTATAAATTCATATAGGTAAATGTATAGGTAAAAAAAATTAGAAATGTTTTACTCATATCTAATTTATTTTTTTTCACTAATAATTTTTTCAACTAATTTTCCAACATTTGTTCCCAAATTATACTTTAATTTTTCAATGTCTTCTTCATAATTTTTTTCTCTTATAATTGCATCTTTTATTCGAGGCTCCAATACATCAAAATTAAAAGAATTTTTATTATATCTAAAAAGTTGATTTAACTTTTTCTCTATATATCTTCTTTTTCCAACTTTTTTATTTTCAAGTAATACTTGTTTATCCTCTTCTTCTACTTCAGAAAAATGTAAATATAACCAAAATTCAAAATTAGGATTACTTACAAACAAATTAACACCATTCTCTTTACAAAACTTTAAAACTGTGTCATATTGATCATCGACAAAACTATCTTTATCCCTATCAACCACCATATTCAATGTATCAACAGTTGGAGAATAAGTAACATTTTGAGCCTGAAAATATTTAATAAAATTTTTAGCTAAATCTTCGTAAATTTCTCCCTTAAATAATTCCATAAACAAATCATTTAAGAGTTCGTTCTTTATTCTATAACTATCCCTACCAAACATTTCATTAAGCTTTAATGAAATATTTTCAATATCTATTCTTCCAGGATTTTCATGATCCCAATTCTTTATTTTTCCTTTTAATTCCTTTACAGTTATTTCTTCTCCGCCATTTTCTAAAAAATCGCCCAATAAATTTGCAATAAAAGTAGGATTGCTTTTATCATTATCAACATAATTTCGTAAAATATTTATTATTGTTACATTTTCAGATATTAATGATTCATTAAGCTTATTAAAATATTTAGGTTCTGTATTTGCACCCTCTGATGCTATAAAAAATTTAGGTTTATAAGTATGTGTCTCAGATTCTCTTTCAGCAGCAAAATCACTTTTAATTCTCATAATTTACATCAATGTTGGCAATTGCACCAAATCTTCCTTCCATATATGCTTTATCAATTTTCCTATCAAATCTAGCCACATCTTTAAATTCTTCAAGAGAATAAATACGAGATTCTCCACATTCATTCTTTTCAGCAAACCATATTTCATCTCTTCTGACAAGATCAAAATCTAAGGTTTTTAATTCATGAGTAGTAATTATTAATTGATTATCTGAATTTGATTGTAAAAATATCTTTAATAATCCATCTACCAAGGCAGGATGAAGACTACTATCTAGTTCGTCTATCAAGAATAACTTATTATGTGAAATTAAAATATCAATTAATTCTAAAATTCTTATAGTGCCATCAGATTCGTCAAATGCACCAAATGTTTCATCATTATTACTATGAATAAACTTCAAACTTTGAACATTATAAGCATTACTACTATCCTTATTAATAATATACAAATCATTTTCAATTCTTAATGTTAAATTAGCATTTTTAGATTTTTGAGATAATAATTCAAAATTTCTTTTAATGTCATTAAATACTTCAGGTGGTAATTTATTTTCTACCTTTTTAATATCACATTCTTCAGGAACAATATCAACAATATTTATATCAAGCGCTCCTAATATTTTAAGTATTTTCTCTTTTTTCTTTACATAATCAATATCAAATAGTTTATGAGCTGATGGTCTAATTATTATGGTGTCATAAACCAAAAATTTAAATACATTTTTAATATCATCAAAAAAAGGATCTTGATTATTAGACATAGCAATTCGCCTAAACATCTCTTTTATAAATAATTCTGATGTATTTTTTTTCATTTCAAGTAAGCAAATATTAAAATAATCATTTTTAGATTTTAAATCAGTATTTATAGTTCCCTTTTTAACATCACGTTCAAAAATAACTTTTTCAGTAGGCTTTGTCATATCTATTAGCCACTCTGAAACAATCATCTTTTTACTAATATTAATTTCAAATCCATACGAATAAAGCTTATTATTTAACGAAATCTCATATTCAAAATAAGAATCATTTTCTGGATTTCCTTTATTTCCTCTAAAATATTGATTATCTATTATAAATCCAACACCATTATTAATAAGTGTTTGAACAAAACTCATTGCTAGTATTAAATTAGATTTTCCAGAACCATTCGCACCAAACATTCCAGAAAATTTTAAAACTTTATGCTTGCCAATATTTACTATATGATTTTCATTATTTCTAACTTTTCCTGCAAGCATTGTAAAATGTTGAAGATCATTAAATGATCTATAATTTTTAATTTTAAAACCTATTAGCATATTCTATTTCTCCTATTCTCTAATAACATTATATTATAATTTTTCTCATTTGTGAATGATAATATACTACTTTTTTAAAAAAATGTCAATACAAATACGATTTTTTCACATTTAAAGCACATTTTGAGATTGATTTTTCAGAGTTATTATGATAAAATTTACTTGCCTAAGGGTATTTTAGACATAAAAAAAGAAAATAGTCAAATGGTTATACTATTTCCCTCACACTAATAGTATACCATATTCTTTCTAAAAATGTACAATTTTTAGTTTAATTGACAGAAATAGGAGGAATATCTATGGCAAAATCTAATGTCCATGTAACATTTAAAAATAATGTTTGGAACGTTAAAAGTGAAGGCACTTCAAAACCATGTAATACTTATGATACAAAAAGTGAAGCACTTGCAAGAGGAAGACAAGTTGCACAAAACAAAGGTGTAGAACTAGTAATTCATGGCAAAAATGGTCGAATCCAAGATAAAGATAGTTTTGGTAAGGATTCATGCCCTCCAAAAGATAAAGTTATGTAAAAAGTGATGAATTTTATTTCATCACTTTTATTTTTTTAAATAATCTAATAATTTTTTGTCTGTACAATAAACATAACAACCTTTCATACCTCTAGTCATTAATGTTTTATATGTATTTTTTATAATCATATCAGCAAGTCTATTTGCTTCATCTTGCCCTTGTTCTTTAGCAATTTTATTAATACCTTTTAATGATTGATCAGTCTTTGCTCTCTTTGAATAATCTGTTACTATGTGCCCGTTTTCATATCTCATATCATCGCCAATAATAACACCTATATAATCAAATTCTAGTCCTTGGCATGTATGAATACATCCAGCCTCATTAATTGATTCTTTATCAATAGCCCAAGTACTTGAATTTCCTAAATTCCAGCTCATTCCAAAATCATATTCTGGTATAGTTATATCATATACATCAGATTTATTTTTACCTTCGCTAATCCAATTCCAACAATAACCTGCAACTAATCTAGACTTATTATTGATATTGTTTTTTTCTTCAATTACTCTTCGTAATTCATTTGGATCATCAAATACTTTAAAATCATATTTGCTATCTAAATCAAAGTTAGCTGTTTCTCTTATTTCTAATGTATTATCTAACCATGCTAAATATCCATCAGAACCATCACATCTAAATTGACTCTTTAAGTCCATTTTATATATTCCAGCATCATAATATTTTGCGTATTTCTTAATTTCATCTATTGATCCATTATCTTTTAATGTAACTCTTTGATTTTCATCTATAAAGAAAATTGAGAACATACTAGAATTAATAATCTCTTTAATTTGATTTTCTCCTAAATTAGAGAACAAACCAGATTTCTTGTTTAATCGATGAGCTTCATCTACTATTAATACATCAAAAGAATTTGGCTCACAATCATAGAAACTTCCAGAGCCTTTAAACAAATTGTTTAATCCACTCATTTTATCTATTTTTAATTTAGCTTTAAATACTTCTCTAGGTGCACTATTTTTTGTAACATAAAAACTATTTAAACTTCTATTTAAGAATTGTCTCAACAAATTAATTGCTAATACTGATTTACCAGTACCTGGACCACCTTCAACAATTAATACACTTTTTTCATTATGTATATGAGCATTTATACCAATTCTTAATGCTTCTTCATAAATGACTTTTTGATCATCAATTAAAACGAATTCCTTATTTCCTTTTAATACTGACGAGAATGAGTCTTGTAACATTTTAGAAGGTTTAATTTTACCATTTTCAATAATATATAACCCTTCCTTATTATCTCCTTCAGCAACATATTTCTTAATAAACTCTCTTAACTTTTCGAAATCCTTTGCTCCAAACATTGGGGCTGCATTAATATAATCTTTATATTGTTCACTATTAATAGGATCATTATCTGTTAAATCATAATTATGTAAAAACGCACATGGATGTAATCCAACATTTCTATCATATACTTCTTGATTATAATTATCTATTAAACTAGCATAACTCCATGCTTGATAAGAAGGATGTGTAACTTCTCTTAATGCTCTACCAGTAACAGTAGATACAACGCCATCTTTACCAGGAACAGCATCTGCATGAGTCCATTGTTTTAATTCAATAATAATAATTGAATTATTTTTATTCTTATCGTATCCAGACAAAAGAAAATCAATTCTATTAGAAGTATGTGGAATATTAAACTCAATAGCAACACCTGCATTATCTGGTATTTCATTATCAGCTAATACTCCTCTCATTCTTAACATTGATTCACGCCAAGAATTAACTTCAGATTCACCAGTACTTCTATGAAATACTTCTTTAAATCTATTTAAAATTTTATCAGTAATTAAATTTAAATCTACATCATTAATGAAACTTGATTTTACACCTTCGTATACTAACATAAACCTACCTCTTACAACTTATTATATTTTGTGCTCTTTCCTTTTGCTTTTTCTACTGGATATTTCTTAGCTGTCTTTTCCATTTTATCTAAAACTATTTGTTTAGGATCTACTCCTAATTTATCAGCCATTAATAAACAATAATTAATAACGTCTGCTAGTTCTTCTTTAACTTCATCTAAATCATATTCATTATTCCATTGAAAGCATTC
Organism: uncultured Clostridium sp.; assembly: GCA_964545285.1. Lineage (GTDB taxonomy): Bacteria > Bacillota_I > Bacilli_A > RF39 > UBA660 > CAG-1000. The sequence goes on along the minus strand of CAZJEW010000009.1, from coordinate 35,463 downwards.
TAATAACTCACCAGCTTCAATAGAAATACTCTTAGCTAAATTCTCTGGAGAATGAAATTGATCCCAATCTCTTTCTCGTGTAAATTCAACTACTTTTTCAGTTAATTCACGCATTATAATCACCTAGCTCAATTATAACATAAAAACGGCAAAAAATGCCGTTTTATTGTACAGAATTAGGTATTTCAAAATCGATATAATAATCTTCTGGAACTTCATCATCCAAAACTATATCATAAAGTAATGTTGGATGTTTCTTTCCATCTTCTTCTGTGAATGAATCTCTTTCGTTTGTAAATGTACCTAAACCAAAATATGTATACGGTAAAGTAACTGTATCTTCACTTTCCATCTTTCTAATAAATAGATGAACTTTTTTAGAATTTCTTAAATGTTCTTTTTCACTTTGAGATACATTTGCTATACTTTCCCATTGGAATATTTTATTATTAATAAATTTATCTTTATAGTTTAATCTTCCTTCTTCACCTTTTTTGATACCAGCAAATATATAAGCTATATCATCTTCATAATAAGTACCCTTTTGTAAAATACCATTCTTTAACATGATTCTAGAAGCTTGTTCTTTATAGTAGTTTCTATATAATTTAAATAATCCAGTATATTCACCAAATTCGCGATTATATCTCACTATTCCATAATTTAAAGTATCCAATAAATAATCTTTAAAGTCGCCTTCTGAAAGATTAGTTAAATCAATATTACTATTTTCAACTATTCCTAAAGATTTAAGATTGTTATATGCATTTTCTAAAGTCTTATCAGTTATGTGTTCATTAATACCTTCAATTCTCTTTAGATCAATTGTATTTTCTTTAATAGCTTGTTCTATAATTAAATACTCATCCAATCTAGCTAATGGTAATAAATCTTCCATATTGTTAATAAAATTAACTTCTTGTTCACTAAACATTGGAATAGCGTCCTCTTCTATCTTCTTTAAGAAGTTATAATAAGACTTATTTTTTGATCCACCAAATGTAGATTTAATAATTCTAATTAAATCTGGAGATACATCAGAATTTAAGAAATCCATGTGAGTTGGATAAGTTCCATTATTTATATAAGATTTAAAGTTCTTATAATCTTTTTCTAAGAATACTCTTGAATTAAAGTTTGTTTTATCAATGAAGTTAACTATTTCTTCTTTGGATAAATCATCAATTTCTATTTTAACTTCTGGAATATCTAATGATTCAAAATTTGTTCTGATCATTTCTTTTAAGTAAGCTTTTTCCATATAAGTTGTCTTACCTAATGTACCAAGAGCCATTGCTATTTGAACAGCTCTATCATAGTTATTACCAATGAAATCTAAAACTGTTACATATTCTTTACCAGGATATTTTCTTAAACCACGCCCTAATTGTTGAATAAATACAGTTTGAGATTCTGTAGGTCTTAAGAATAAAACCATGTTAACTTGTGGAATATCTACACCCTCATTTAAGATATCAACAGTACAAATAATTTCTAATAAATTATTATCATCTTGAAGATCTTTGAATGCTTTAATTCTTACACCAGTATCATTAATACCAGTTAAAGAAATTGTATGATATCCTTCTTCATATAATTCTTCAGCCATTAACTTACAGCTTTGAATATTAGTACAGAAAGCAATACATTTTAATTTTTCTCCAGGCTTACGATATTTTTCTATTTGAGATTTAATAAATTCAATGTTGTTTTGTTCTGCTATATTTTTAGCAATTGTCATTTTATCTTTTGAACTATAATCAACAAGTTGATCTCTAATTCCATAATAATGGAAAGGAACAACTAAGTCATTATTAATTGCATCTCTAAGTCTTAATTCAAATGGAACATTTTGATCAAATAAATTGAATATATCCTGATTATCCATTCTTTCTGGAGTTGCAGTTAATCCTAAAATAAATTCTGGTTCAAAGTATTCAAATATTTTCTTTCCAGTTTCTGCAACTACGTGATGAACCTCATCATAAATAATATAATCAAATTCATCTTTTTTAAAAGAATCTAAATGTCTTCCTAGCATATTACTTGTTGCAAATATAAAATCTGCATCTAAAGAATTTTCATTACCCGTATAAAATCCATAAGTTCTTTCTGCTCCAAATACTTTTATAAATGATTCTCTAGCATCTTTTAAAATTGATTCTCTGTGAACTATATATAACAATCTTTTAGCTCCAAAGTTACGTGCATCAAAAGCGGCTAAATAAGTTTTACCTGATCCAGTAGCACTTATGATTAATGCTTTTTTAACACCAGTATCTCTATATCTTCTTAATTCTCTAAGAGCTTTTCTTTGCATTGAATTTGGATTGATTTTATTATCTGTTGCATTGATATAATCCATATCCCATTTTTCAATAGCATAATCTAATTGTAACCTATATTTTTCAATTAGCTTAGAATCTAATTCTAATGTATTATTCCATATTAATTCAAATTCTATTAAAGCATCATTATATGATTCTAAATTATCTTTAGAAATTAATGATACATTCCATTCATAGTTTTTTAATAAAGCAAATCTAGTTATATTAGATGAACCTACAATAAATTCAATTGAATCATCATATTCAAATAAATAACCTTTAGTATGAAATCCATTATCTCCAAAACATTCATAATCTAAATGACATTCAAAGTTATCATATTCTTTTTGCCAATTATAAAATTGTTCTAAAGAACCAATATCAGTAAAATTTTGATATGTAGAAGTTATAATTCTACCTTTAGCTCCTCTTTCAAGAGCTTCTTCTATTTCTCTTTCTAAAAGTACTAATCCAGCTTTCTTTATAAAACTAACAGAAAAATTGAAAGACTTACATTTTTTTAGATTACTTTTAATCTTATTTAAAAACGATGTATTAACATTTGATAAGAACTCATCTCTCATACTACATATTCTCCTTTACAAACTTAGCCAATGGAATATCAGCTGGACATAAATCAAAAGTAATTATATCGGCTTTATCAACAAATTTATATTCTGAGTGATCATGAAGATTGAATTCACCAGATATATGCTTACATTCATATAATCTTAAATCTATAGTTTTAGATGGATATTCACAAACATTATTAGTAATAAATCTAATTGCTTTTATATCCATTTCAAATTCTTCTTTAATTTCTCTTTCAATTGCATGTTCTTCTGTTTCATCTTTTTCAACTTTTCCACCAGGAAATTCCCACTTTCCCATTACATCTTCAGAACCAGTAGATCTTCGTGCAATTAAATATTTACCATCTTTTTCAATTAAAGCTGCTACAACTGTAATCATAAAGCATCACCTATTAACAGTATATCAGTTTTTTACATTTTCTAACAGATCTAAAGGGAAAAACTTAAAAATTCACCCCCTATCCGCCTACATAATTCACCACTTGTAATCGTATTTAATAGTGATAAGATATTATAAAATAGGATTATTATAAACGAAAGGATACCCAAAAGGTACGGAAAAGGATACCCATTAGGAGGGGGAAAAAGTACGGAAAAAGACAATTGAAAGGTATAGTGCTTACATGATATTATGGTAATATAAGAAAGATCTTTAAAAAGAACTTTTAAAAGAGCTTTCAAAAGAGTATTGTGAAGATATCAAAAAAATGATAAATTAAGTAAAATAGGAAAAGTCTTATAAAATAAGGTTTTACGAGAAAAAAAGAACAAAAAAAGAACAAAAAAAAGAACAAAAAATCACCTGAAAACAGACTGAAAATAAACTATAAAAAGACTATAAAAAGACTGAAAAAGGTCTTATTTTTGACTTCCATTCTTATTTTTTAAATGGTAAAATATATATAATATGAGAAAAGTATCGAAGGAGATGAATTACATCTTCTTTTTTTGTTATCCCACAAGTTAGGAGGTTAAAAAATATGAATAAAAAATATATCACATAATATGAACACTGATATTTCCTTATATATAAAGGAAATAATTAGATTAGTACCCACTACTAATCCCAAATTTTGCAAGTGCAAAATAAGTTTGATATCACATGAAAGTCTTATTTTTAAGGCTTTTTTTATTGTGTTGATATCAATCTCTTATGCTCTTCTATAATTTGTAATTATAAATAGCAGATTAGTGTGACAAATCGGCACATACGTGGGATTTTGAAAGGAGGTGATTTTATGAATAAAAGAAGAACTCATATAACTGTAGCTTTAGATATTGATAACAAAATTAAAGAATATGCAGAAGTAAGAAAAATTAGTTATTCAGAAGCAATTAGTCAAATAGTTACTCTAGGTTTTGGTAATACAGATATGATGAAGAAAACTGATCAAATGAATTCACTACTAGATAGAATATATTCTAAATTATGTTATGCAGTTGCACTACTTGAACAGTGCTATTCTGATTTTGATTGGGATAAAATTTCTGTCCCAGAAGAGAGCAAAGCATTGAATCAATTTAAAGAAAAACTAAGCAAATACAAAATGGAAAAATAAGGAGGTGATGATATGCATAGATATGTAATCAGATTAAGAAAGGATCTATTTGATTTATTAAAAGTAGAATCTAATTCTAGAGGAATTAGTATTAATGACTTTATGACCTACTGTATTGAAGTTGCTTTAGCAGAATACATTAATGATTCAGCTGAGGCTTTTAAAGATATGGTAACTGATAAAGCGGTACGTAAAGAAAGGAAGAAGTTAAAAGATGAGCAAGAGTCATGGGAAAATGTATTATGATTTATTGGATGATAATTTGAGTAAGAGTACAATTGTACTCTTCACTCTCCTATTATCTAATTCTAATCAAAAAGGATATGCATTTGGAACAAATAAATATTATGCAGAAAAGCTTAAGTGTTCTACAAGAACTATATCTTCATTAATTAAAGCCTTAGTTGATAAAGAATATATATCAATAGAACATCCCAGAAGCTTTCGAAGAAAAATATATATTAGAAAAAAATTTCTATCATAATAGAATAATAATTCTACGATATTAGAAATTATAGTCTAACAAAATAAATAAACTAAATATATAAATATAATAGATATACAAAGGCCTTAGTAAAGGTAAAGGAGGTTTTGATGAGAGAAACAGTTGATTATATTAAATTTCATGGTGTTATAAGCAGTATTAGAAATAATGTGGATAAAGATTATGTTTGGTTCGATATTTGTCAGAAAGAACCATATAAAGATAAGAATGGTATAGATAGGACTAACCTATCTTTTTTTAGTGCAAGAATATATATTGAATATACATATAAGATTGAATTAAGAGTTGGTAAAGATGTTTATGTTGAAGGAATACCTAAAGGCTATGTAGATAAAAATGGTCGTAGGCAAAACTATATACATGTTTTAGGTATTAATGGATTAGATGTTAATAAAGAACCACCACTCTACGGTGATGGATATTGGAATGGACAAAAGATTGAAGATTCAAAAGCATCACCAGAAGAAATAGCTGAAATGGAAAGATTAATAAATGAAATCACAGGGGGTGAATAATATGAACGCACAAGATACATTAAAATTAATAACTAAGCAATGGTGCAATCTATCAGATCTAATGAAGTTATTAGGATGTGGAAGAAATAAGGCATTAGAAGTAAAAAAACAAATAAAAGATAAATTAATAAACGAAGGATATTATATCCCAGGTAATGATTTACCTATGCAAGCCGTAGTTGACATTCTAAAGATTGATATAGATAGATTAGAAAGAATAATAAATTTGTCGAAATAAATGATATAATTATTATAGGTGATATTAATGAACGAATTAAATCAATGGTTGTTTTCTCAACCACTCTACTGGATAACAATTGTAGGAAGTTTAATAATCATAATCACATATTATTTATATGGAGCTAAAATCATTGGATGGTTTGGTGAGTTGTGGACAAAACAAGCTTTAAATAAGTTACCAAAGGATAAATATATTATCATTAATGACTTATTTATTAAAACACAAGATCAAACACATCAAATTGATCATGTTGTGGTTTCAGAATATGGAATATTCTCAATAGAAACAAAGCAATATAATGGATTTATAACAGGATCTAAATATGATAAGAATTGGATAAGACATCTTGGAAGAAAGAAACTATATTACACAAATCCAATAAGACAAAACTATGGTCATGTTAAAGCTCTAGCAGAATTATTAAACATTGATGAAAGTAAAATTTTCAACATTGTATGTATTCCAAGTAATGCAAAATTAAAGATTAAACATGATGGTGAATTAGTAACTAATATTACAATTGTAGATAAAATAAAATCTTATCAAGATATATTAATAACTAACCCGCAAGAGATAGTTGCTACATTAACAAATAATAATATAACAGATAAAAATACTAAAAAAGAACATATAAAAAACATTAGAGAAAATATAATAGATAAAGATCCTAATAAGTGTCCTAAATGTGGAGGCCAATTAGTTCAAAGAAACGGTAAATATGGAGCATTCTATGGATGTTCTAACTACCCTAGATGTAAATATATAAGAAAATAAATATCGAACCAGATATGGAAAAACCATACCTGGTTTTATTATGCGAAAAAATAAAATCATGCTATACTAGTATTGTCACAGGTAATGCGAACGTATAGCAGATGAGGAGGTATATAATGGCTGTACGACAATTACCAAAAGAAAAAGCTACCAAAGATGGTAGACGTTGGTGTTTCTATGACAGAATAAAAGTAAATGGATTAACTAAACTTTATGTATCTAAAAACTATATGACTAAAGCTGAAGCAATAAAAGCTGAAAGAGACTTTTTAGTCGGACTTGAGAATAAGCAAATAAATGTTACTAATATGACATTTAAACAGCTATATGAAGAGTTTTATGAATACAAGAAAGATAAAGTTAAGGCAACTACTTTAAGGTCATATAGACGAAATATAAAACAATTAAGTGAATTCTATGAATTAAAGATCAAAGATATTAAACTTGAACATTATATTCAATGGAGAAAAAGAATTGGTACTTTAGATCAAAGAGATAAGACTAAAAATGGTTATTATAAACTATTAAAAACAATTCTTAACTATGGAACTAAATGGCATGATTTTAATTTCACATCTATATATAATAAAATGGAAAAGTTTAATAATCCAAATAGACCACCAGAAGAAATGAAATTTTATACTTGGGAAGAATTTAAACAATTTGTATCAGTAATAGATGATATTAAATGGAAAGCATTATTCGAAGTATTATTCTTCTGTGGACTTCGTAGAGGTGAATTAAGAGGACTAACTTGGGATAATATAGATTTTGTTAATAATGAATTATCTGTAGTTAAAAATGTTGTTCAAGAAGGAGATTCAAGACAATATATAGTAACTACTCCTAAAACAAGAACAAGTACCAGAACTCTTCCACTACCACAAAAAGTAATGGATGATATTCATGAATTATATTTTCGAGAAAAGAAACAATACGGATTTAGTGAAAAATGGTATGTGTTTGGCGATAAAGAACCTTTATCAGCTCATGTATTAAGACATACTAAAAATAAATATACACAACTAGCTGGAGTTAAACAAATAAGAATACATGACTTTAGACATAGTTGTGCATCAGTATTAATTAATAATGGTGCTAGTATAATGGTTGTAGCTAAATTCTTAGGTCACGCAAAGATAGATGAAACACTTAATACATATTCACATTTATTTAAAAATAAAATGGACGAAATCGTCCAAACAATGAATAATTTAGAGTAAAAAAATACTCTACCTATACCCTACATATAGGTAAAAATATAGGTAAGTCCTTTTTTGAAATATACGCAAAACCTTATATTTGCTATATTTTAAGGGCTTACCAAAAATTTTTAATCGGTTCCGCTCTATTCAGGGGGAAGAGAGCATTACTATTTACCATCAAATAAAATGTCCAAACTTTGCTCTTTCTTCGTAGCATTCTTTTTTTAAATTTAAACCTTTTATTATTGTTTTTGGTATACATTCATCATATAGACTTTCTTTTACTTCTACATCTCCAATATTAGTTTGTATATATATTGCTAATGGTTTTTCTTTTCCTATTGCATATGATAATTGAACTTCACACCACATATAATCATTATTAGATAAAAGTATTTTTTTTGCTATCTCTCTTGCTTTATATGCACCACTTCTATCTACTTTTGTTGGATCTTTTCCAGAGAAAGCTCCGCCTCCAACACTTGAAAATGATTGATAACTATCAACTACAATTTTCCTTCCAGTTAAACCTGCATCTCCATCAAACCCACCTATTTCAAACTTTCCTGTAGGATTAATTAAAAACTCTTCAACTTCAATACTATATTTACTACATATACTATTAAATATATCTTTTATTTTTAAATCTGTTATATCTCTTTCTTTTTCAGTATTTTGATAACATATAGTAAATGTTTTAATTTTTAATAATTTCCAATTTTCATCATAATAACCAGTTATTTGAGCTTTTCCATCGGGTAAAAACCTATTATCTTTAATTCTAAGTTCATCATAACTCATACTTAATTCTTGTAAAATAACCATTGCTGTAGGTAATAATCGTTTTGTATCTCTACATGCATAACCAAACATCATACCATTATCACCTGCTCCACCAACTTTATCATTTGTTCCCATCGCAATATCTTTACTTTGTTTTCCAATATTATCAATAATCTCATAATCAGTTCTATATCCAATATCTTTCAAAACTCTTTTTGTAATACCTTCTACATTAAGTTTTGCTTTAGTTGTTATTTCTCCTGTTATAAATATTATATTCTTTCCCCCTACTACTTCAATTCCACATCTTGAGTTTTCATCTTGTTTAAGACATTCATCTAATATAGCATCGCTTATTTGATCACAAACTTTATCAGGATGTCCTCTGAAAACTATTTCATTACTGTACAATTTCATTTTTTCTCCTTCTAACATCCTACTAAAGAAAAAACATCCAGATAACCTGAATGTTCATAAGTTATCTCATCGATCTAGCTTTACCACCTAATTAAATAGGTTGGTGTGATTTCATAGGGCTAGTCCCTCAATCACTCTTTATAAGATGTTAATAATATTATACTATTTTTATACATACATTTCAATAAATATTTTACTTGTTATTCATATTTATGTTAATATTATTAATGTAGAAAGGAATTATAAAATGAATTTAAGTTTTAATTTTGATTTAGTATCATTAATAACATTACTAATAGGTTTATTATTATGTTTTAGTGGATATAGATTAAGAAAATTTGGAGTTGCTATTATATGGTTTGCTATCGGGTATACAATTGCTAATATGATAGCTACTAATTATGTAAGTGAAGGTAATGCATTATTAACCATAAATATTGCTGCAGGAATAATATTAGGTGTATGTGGTTATAGTTTAGAAAAAATAGGTATATATATTGCTGTTGGATTAATGACATTTCAATTTGTATATAATATTCTTCCTTATTCTGAATTAATAAATATTTTAATAGCAGTAGCTTGTGGAATTATATTAGCCGCTATAGCAGTAGCAGCTATTAAACCTATTACTATTATTGTTACCGCTCTTGGTGGAAGTTCTTTATTTATTCAAGGAGCTAAAGGATTAATGTCAGTAGCATCTAACGAAGTATTTTTAGTACTAGAAATATTATTTATCGTATTAGGTATTGTATATCAATTTAAAACTAATGAACATAGTGATTAATAATATAAATTATTTTACAAAAAAAGGACCTTTTAAGGTTCTTTTTTTCGTAAAGGAGAACTTATATTAATTATATTTAATTATTTATGAAATTTTATCTTTTTTCTGTTGATAAATGTATTATAGCATACTAAATACTCAATTGTTTACCAAATTTATATTTTTTTAATTTGAGTATTCATTCTATTATGGAATCCTCTTTTATTATAAAAACTAATGGCATTTTCATTATAAGCAAACACATCTACTATTACATATTCACATTTTTTATTTTTAAAATATTGTTCAATTTTATTTATTAACAACTTACCAATACCATTACTTCTCACTTTATTAGTTACTATTAATTCTGTAATCGTACCTCTTTTAGGACATTTATAATCTAAATAATCATATTCATCATATTTGTATATACATCCCATTATTAATCCAATTACTTTGTTATTGTCAATTGCTAAATAACATTTACCTTCATTATCATTAATTTCCTTTAAATCAATTAATGCCATTTTATTTCTATATTCATTATGTAATTGATCTAAATGATCTTTATCAATAGAAATAATATATTCTTCTAATTCTACTAATAAATCTTTCACATCTTCTAAATATTTTTCTTCATATTCTATTATTTTCTTATCCATAAATATACTCCATCTTGATTTTCAGGTTTATATTTCATTCCACACTTAATATAAAACTCTCTATTATTAGCGGTTGGACTAGCTTCTAACTGAAAACAATTACCAATATTTATTCTATTTTCTACCTCATTTATTAAAGAAGTAACTATAAGCTTACCTATACCCATTCCTTGATAATTTGGATCAACCATAATATCAGTAAGCATTCCTTTTAAAACATTATCTCCAACTATTCTTCCTACTCCTATACACATATTATTATAAAAAATAGAAATATTTATCATAGAATTCTTTAATGCTATTTTTATTTGATTTTCATCTAGTTCATTCCATTTAATTAATTTTCTAATTCTAATAAAATCAGTATACTTTATATCTTTTATAATTTCATATTTCATTTTGACCTCTATTAATTATAACATAAAAAATATTTTAGTATTTCTACTAAAATATTTATTTTCTTAAAGCTCTTACATTTTTCTTAAAGTCACCATATGTTGAAATCCTTGATTCATTTAATCTTTCTAATATATCAACTGATGCTTCTACCATTTCAGATGGTCTCATAAAGTCATCTAAACTACCACCACATATCATAATAACTCTACATAATTCTTTACTATTCGGATCATCATGTCCAAAAAATGTTGGTATTATAGTAGCAGCTAAATCTCTAAGATTATCATATGCTCTATATCTAAAATCATCCTTATATGAAACATCATATAAACTTTGATCAATTACTTTTATTTCATCTTCAGGAGTATAAAATAAATTTTCAGAATGCATATCATTATAAACTAATCCATGAAAAGAATTATCTATCATTTCTTTTTCTAATTTATTTAAAGCTACTAAAAATGTTTTTAAATCAATTGAATCTTTTAATTGATCAAAATGATCTCCTACTATATATTGGCTTAAATATCCTATTAAATTTTTTTCGCAAATATCACCCATAAATAAAAATGTATTTGGTAATACTAAATGACTTGAACTATAAGTATCAGCTATGAACTTTAATACATCATAATCAACTCTACTTGAACAAAAATGTTTAAATACCTCATTGTCTTCCGTTAAATAACAACTTCCTTCAGTACCTTTTCCTAAAAATCTCTTAAAATAACTATTTGGTATTTCTGTTAATGACACTTCTTTAGCAGCCATAATAACAATCCCCCTCTTTTTCTTAAGTGGGTATATTATACCATAATTAGCATTAAAAGTAAAGAAACACCATATTCATTAATGCTTTATTACATCCCATTTCATATTCTTAGTAAATATTGCTTTAAATAATGAGTTTATAAATGTTAATAAAAAGATTGGATTAAATAATATAACTTTAACAAAATCTTTTTTATTAATATTAATTCTATTGTTATCTATTAGCAATATAAATAAAGTAAACACAATTAATACAATATATACAAATAGTAATAATAAAACAAAATTAATAATATGTTTATAAAATATTGCTTGATTATTACTTATACTATATATTATTTTATAAATACTTGCTAAAACGTTTATAATAATACCTAGCAAAATAATTATAACGGGTAATACTCCAAATGAATCATTATTACTTTTCAATTGAATTTTTCTAGAATTAAAGAATCCTTTAATCCATCGAGATCTTTGTATGATAGAAGTTTTCATATCAGTTGGCTGTGCATCATAAAAAATTGCACTTTCACAATAAGTTGAACTAATATTATTCTGTTCACAGTATAAAGACAATTCATAGTCTTCAGTTAAAGAATAAAAAGGATAACCATTTAATTTATCAATTATTTTTCCGTCTATATAAAATCCTGTACCAGATACTATTATTCCTCTATTAAACTTTGATTTCCATTTATTAACTATATTATTTATCATAGTGAAAACAAGACCAGAACAAATTGATATAACATTATTATTATTTTTTATAGATCTATAACCACATGCTATTGAGTACCCCTCAGAATAAACTTTTAGCATTTCATTAAAATAATTATCATCTAAAACATTATCAGCATCGAATATAAAATATAAGTCATATTTAACTCCTTTTTTAATGATGTCTTTAAGGCATTCATCTAAAGCATATCCTTTTCTCTTGGTAGAATCTTTTACTTTTCTAATAAATACATTTGCTCCATAAGATAAAGTAATATTATATGTTTCATCTTTTTTATCTTCAATAATAACGTATGTATTATTTAAACTAGTTTGTTTTTTTATACTTTCGAGTAGTCCTTTAATTACATTTGATTCATATCTGGCAGGTATTATTATTGCATAATTAAAACTATTGTTTTTCTTCAAAACAGTTTTCTTTTTTAATAGATCTTTTATATATGTAATAATTATTAATAAAGTTCCAAATACAATTAAAATATAACCAAAATATAATATATATTTCATAAGTCATTCCTTTATAAATCATTTTCAATATAAATAATGCTATCACAATTTTCACAATAATACAATAAACTATCATTGATAAAAAAATTATATTATGATAAAATTACACACTGAGGTAGTAACATGAAAATAATACTAATAATTCTAATAACAATATTAATTCTTCTTTTATTAATAGGAATATATTTCTTTAACTATTCTACAAATCCTAAATTTTCTCTAAAGAGATTATTTAAAAAGAAAAGTATGTTATTTCTAACTGATAAAGAGTCACTTGATTGGTTTAATAATGTAAAATATAAAGAAGTTTATATTAAATCATATGATAAAACTATTTTACATTCATATGAATTTAATAATAAATTAAATACATGGATAATATTAGTACATGGTTATACAAACAATGCATTAGAAATTCTTTCCATTGCAAAGAAGTTTTATGATAAAGGATATAGTATATTATTAATTGACCAAAGAGCACACGGAAAAAGTAAAGGTTATTATTCTACTCAAGGATATAATGAAAGAAAAGATATGCTATACTGGATAAACTATTTAAATAATAAGAAAAAAGTTAAAATAGTATTATATGGAATCTCTATGGGTGCCACTACTATAATGAGAACAGTAGCATTTAATTTACCTCATAACGTAATATGTGCCATTGAAGATTGTGGTTTTATTTCAAATTATAATCAATATTATGAACAATTATCATTTAGACATTTGCCTGCTAAATTATTAATATTCTCATCAAATATAATATCAATTTTTATGGAAGGATTTAATATTTATAAGTTTAATCCATATAAAGAATTAGAAAAAGGAAAAATACCTATGCTCTTTATACATGGTAAAAATGATAAACTGGTTAAACCTTATAATGCTATAGATGCATATAATATATACAAAGGAAAAAAAGAATTATTATTAGTTGATAATGCTAAACATATGAAATCTTCAATAGAAAATCCAAACTTATACTATAAAACTATATTTAATTTCATAAATAAAAATAAATAATTAGCAAAATAATTATTTATTTTTTTACACTATTATTAATAGTTTCGAAAACCATTTTCGCTTTATTTAGACATTCATTGTTTTTATCTAATAATGAATTATACTCCACAGTATCTATTGTACATACGTTTAAGGATGTTAATAACTTTTTTAAAACAGTTTGTACCATTACTAATGATAATCCACCTTTTGATTGATAATTTCCATTAACACTAACATTAACTGCATGGAATTCTTCATCATTTAAAGAATCAAAATCAAAGCTTATATGAACATATCTTGTATTAATTTTCGAAATTATTTCATTAACAATATCTTCATTTGTTTCATAATCCATATAATGAGTAATTTCATTATCTTTAACATAAGTTATTTCTTCTATCTCATAATTTCTAAGTCCAATATAATATATATTTTTTGGATTTAATCTGTATTTACCAATATTAAATTTATCATTACATCTCCCTATTAATATGGATAATGGCATTCCATGAATATTACCTGAAGGTGTAGTAGTATCACTGTGAATATCAGTATGAGCATCAATCCATATAACAGATACATCACCCTTGTAGTAATCTAAATCAGCAGAAATACTCCCTATTGCAGTAGAATGATCACCACCTATAATAATAGGTAAATTATTATTAATATGACTTTCTAATACTTTATTATATAGTCTTTTACTTAATTGCATTACTGGAGTTATATATCTAATTTTAGAATTATCTTCATATTCTATTACTTTATCTAAATTATTATCTACTTTACACATTGTTTTATTATCAAATGTTTGATTTAATATTTCTTTTAATGAATCATATGCCATATCAGCACCATTAACAAAACATCCATATTTAATTCCCATACCAATAATATCTATATCTTTTATAATAAACACCTTCTTTGCACGTAATTAAAAGTTTATCATATTTATAATAATTTAACAATTAAATAATAATATAAATAAAATGATCCAGTCTTACGACTGGATCCTTTCAGGGGGTCACAAAATATTTTCATAAATATTCGTGAAAATATTCTGCTAGCGTATCACTACGCTAAATTAATTATATAATAATTATTTAATTGTTGTCAATAAAGAAACATTTAATTTTACACTAAATTAATCGCAATTGAAGTTCTTCTCCTTTATTATCTTTAAATATATCAAGATTATCTTTAATACCATCTATTGATATTAAATAACTAGGTATTAATATTTGAGATAACATTTGCTTTACTTCATGAATTGATTTACCTTTTATTCTTGCAGCAGCAGAAGTTTCATTTCCACCACCACCAAATAGTTGCATTATTGAAGATACATCTATTATACCTTTACTTCTTGCACTAATAGAAACTGTTTCTTCATCGATATATGCCATAGCAAATGTTGCATTAACAGAATATTTTAATAAATAATCTGCTGCCTTCGCAATATCTTCGACCTCGTATATTTTACCACTATCTTCGTTATCTGCTGCGATAGCAAATGTATAAGTAGGAAAGCATGTATTATCTACAAGTCTTTGAATTGCTCTATCATGAGCAAAATCTTCTAAAAACATATTATTTGCAACTACTGGATCTGCACCCATTTCTGTTAATCTTGCGGCTGTAGCATATGTATGTTTACTAGTATTTTTACTTAATCTATTAGTATCTAAAGTAATACCTGCTAATAGCATAGTAAGATACTCAGGTAGTACTTTCATTCTATAAGCAATTATTAATTTTGAAATTTCTTCACATGCTGAAGATGTTTTATCATTAATAAAAGAATATTGTGTATTTATAGTATTTGCATCTGGTTTATGATGATCAACAATTATAATATCATGAAAATCATCTAAAAAAGGCTCTGTTCCTTGAATTAAATATTTTTTATTTACATCAACAGCTATTAATAAACTTTTTTTTGTAATTAATTCTGGTATTTCTTCTGACTTAATAATATTAAAATTTGATTTAACAGTTTCTAATACTTTTCTTGTCCCCGTTTCTAACTTTTCTAATTCTTCATTTAATATAATATAGCATTTCTTTTTGAACCTCTTGCATATTAGTGCTGTTCCAATAGTGGCTCCGATAGCATCAAAATCCGGTCTATCATGTGCTACTATAAATACTACATCATTATCAGTTAATAGACTATCAAATACTAATTTGATATCTCTATTATCTTCCATTTTAATTATCTCCTTTTGAATATAATATTCACTTCTAGTATTTCACTTATGTAATGTATATTATATATTATTTTGATATGATTTGTCAAAAAATCTGAATATAACTATATAAAAAGCAATAATTTTACTTATTGCATATATAATTATATAATTCATCCCAATTTTTAACTCTATTTAAACTTGTATACAAATAATAATTGTTAATACTTGTGAATAATACAGCATCTATTCCATCATTATATAGATTTTTTACAGTATCATATGAATCATCGAAGAATACATCAATATGTTCTTTTCTACATATATCAACTTTTTGTTCATGACCTGTTATTAATTTAGTATAGTTTATATTATTATTTTTCAAAAATTCTTCTGTTAATTTATATGGATCGGGAAAGTATGTTTTTGATCTTGCTGTTATAAATATTACCTCATGTCCATCTTGTAGAAGCATATCTATTACATCTTTTGCTCCATCTTTTATTCTAACTTGTTTACATATCTCTTCACAATGTTTTTTAAAAAATTCTTTAACAATATTATCATCGAGTATGCCTCTTAACATTGCAGGTAATTCATCTGTTAATTTATTTTCGTATTCATGATTATGTTCTATAGCTACTTTTTCCATTATCTCTGATGTTTCTGTTAAAGTATCATCTATGTCTATTCCTATTCTCATTTTCCCTCAAAATATTCTATTCCTATTGCTTTTCTTACTCTACTTAAAGTATCCTTTGCTACTTCACGAGCTTTTTTACTACCTTCATAAAGCATTTTATATACTTCATCTATATTCTCACTATATTTTTGTCTTCTTTCTCGTATTGGCTTTAATTCATCGTTTAAAACTTCAAATAAGAATCTTTTAATTTTCATATCACCAAGACCACCATTTTTATAATGTTCCTTTAGTTCATTTAAATTTTTATATTCAGGTAAATACTTTTCAAATGAATCATCTTTACAAAAAGCATCTAAATATGTAAATACTATATTACCTTCTACATTACCTGGGTCTTCTATTTTTATATGTTTTGGATCAGTATACATGCTCATAACTTTTTGTTTCAATACATCTTCATTATCTGTTAAATAAATAGCATTATTTGCACTTTTACTCATTTTAGCAGAACCATCTATACCAGGAAGTCTTCTACATACTTCATTATCAGGAACAATATATTCAGGCATAGTTAAAGTTTCTCCATAAATGGAATTAAAAGTATGTACTATCTCTCTGCATTGTTCAACTAATGGAATTTGATCATCACCTACAGGAACATATTTAGAATTAAATGCTGATATGTCTGCGGCTTGACTAACAGGATAAGTTAAAAATCCTACAGGAATACTTTTTCCAAATCCTCTTTCTTTAATTTCTGTTTTAATAGTAGGATTTCTTTGAAGTCTTCCTAAATTAACTAAATTCATATAATAAAAAGTTAATTCACATAATTCTGGTATTTGTGACTGAACAAAAATTGTTGTTTTATTTGGATCTAATCCCACTGATAAATAATCAAGTGCAACTTCGATAATACTATCTTTAATCTTTTTAGGATTCTTAGCATTATCAGTTAATGCTTGCATATCCGCAATAAAAACATATAAATCGTATTTACCGCTATTTTGTATTTTAACCCTATTTAATAATGTTCCAACATAATGACCTAAATGTAATCTTCCTGTTGGTCTATCTCCTGTTAAGTAAACATCTTTCATATAATCCACTCCATTTCAATGATACTAATTATAACATAAAATATTAATCTATCCAAATATATGAGAAAGTAATATTTTAGTTCCTAAAGATATCAATATTATACCACCAAATCTTTCAGAAATATTCTTATATTTATTTCCAAAATAAGATCCAATCTTTGTTCCTATAAATGATAGTATAAATGTAATAATTCCTATAAAAGAAATAGAATAATAAATATTTACATCTAAGATAGATAATGTAATACCAGCAGAAAATGCATCTATACTAGTTGCTATAGAAAGAATCAACATATTAATAAAATCAAGATTATTATTTTCTTTAATTTCACTAAAAGAATCTTTAATCATTTTTATTCCGATTATACTAAGTAATATAAAAGCAATATAATGATCAATATTATTTAATATAGAATGAAAAAACATTCCAATAAAATAGCCTATAAGTGGCATCAAGGCCTGAAATATTCCAAAATAAAGACCTATTTTAATTGAATCTTTATTATTAATATTTTTAATAGTTATTCCTTTACAAAGAGCAACTGCAAAAGCATCCATTGACAATCCAATACTTAATAGTATTAGTTCAATAATATTCATATATTCACCTAAATAATTATATGTAATATTATCTATTTTCACACTATTTAATATATATTTTAATATCTATATATATTTTTAATTAAAACCTTTATCTAAAAGTTTTCTTAAAATCATAATATCTTTTTTATCTTTTTCTCTATTTAGTCTCATTTTTAAATCTAAAATGCTTTCTAATGTTGCAAATCTATAACTTTCTATAACTTTATATTTAGTGTCTTCATAAAAAGCTCTAAACAATTCAATACAATCCATTTCATAGACTTTTCCGCTTGGAGTTAAATGAAATTTACAATCACTTAATTCAAGTGTAGAATTTAATTGATCCGACACTGAAATATCTATATCATTAGTATCTTTTTTAACTCCTTGTACTACCATTGAAGCACCAGAAATAACAATATATTCTTTTTTATCATAATTTAATTTTCCTAATCTTTTTAATATTTCTTCTTTATTCATAATATCTCCAATAATAATTTTATTAATTATTAATCTTTTAATGATTTAAATACTTTCTTCCATAATTTGTTTGATGAATAATTTAATATTCCAACTTTATAGACTTTCATTCCATATTTGTATAATAAATAATTTGTTATTATTAATAATATTATATCAATTATTAAATCCGTTATAGTAATTTCTCCTAATGTATAAAGTACTGGTGCCAAAATACCAGAAATAAATGGTATATAAGATGCTACATTAATAAATGTTGCTCCATTATACACTGTTGATATTATTGCTAAATAATAACCAACTACTAAAAACAACATAACTGGTGTTTGTAATTGTTGATAGTCTTCCATATTTGTAGTCATACTAGCAAGTATTCCAATAAGCAATGAATATGCTAAAAAACTTAATAGCATTATAATTATAAATAAAGGAATTCCACTTGTAATAGTATTTATTATTCCGCTATTAATAAAAGCTGATATATAACTATTAATACTACCATTTAATTCAGTGGATACTATTTCAGATGATATATTTATTGGTGAAGATACAATAACTCTTATTATAGAACCAATAAATGCATAAACTATTAACAATAATCCTTGAAATATTGCAAATACATTCGCAGATGCTAATTTAGACATAAAATGTACTTCTGGACTAACACTAGAAATAATAATCTCCATACTTTTTGATGATTTTTCTTCATTTATTTCAGCACCTATCATTTGAACAATAATAATTATTAAAAAGAAGAATGGAATAATAAATAGTATAACAATTATTCCTCCAATTACACTCATCAACTCAGCATCTTCATCCAAATCTTCATTTAAAAGTGTTCTAGTAACTTCAACTTGTATTCTAGATTCAATTAATAATTTATTATCAATTCCATTAATTTCAAGATATTTAGACTCTTTTATTGTATTTAATGCATTTACAATATCCTGATATAAAACAGTATCAATATAATCATAAGATATTATCTCAACGTCAAATAAGTTTTCAGATTGTTTTACATAAACAACTAATTCATCACTTTTTTCATTTTTAATTTCTTCTTTAACTTTGTTAATATCTTCTGATGAATTAGAAATTGTGATATTATAACTTTCTAATAATGAAGTATAACTATTATTAATTTCATTGTTAAAATCATCATATATTCCATATTTATCAACAACTTTAATATTAATAATATCTTCAAAATCCCCTCCAAAGAATTTTATAATTGAATCAATATTAATTAAACAAGGTATTAGTATTAATAATAATATATTGACAATAGCAAACCATTTAGTACACACTTTCTTTTTAATGCTTTCTTTAAATAAAAAGACAAACTTACTTTTCATATGATTCACCTACTTTACTTATAAATATTTCATTTAATGAAGGTTCTTCTACAACAAATTTAGTAATATTTTTACACTTCGAAATTTCTTTAAATACACTTTCTATATATTTATCTTCACTTATTTTAATAATATATTCGTTAGGAGTTTTTTCTATTGAATCTACGCCTTCTATTTTATTTAATTTATCAACATTAATATTGCCTATAACTTTAATGTTCTTTTTTCTAAAATCACTTTTAATTTTTGATAATTTTCCTTCTATTACTGAATGTCCTTTTACTAAAATAATTAATGAATCACAAAAATATTCAATATGTTCCATCATGTGAGATGAAAATATTATTATTGTGTTATCTTCTTTTAATCTAAGTATTATTTTTTTGAACATTTCGACATTTATTGGATCTAGTCCACTAAATGGTTCATCTAATATTAATAATTTTGGATGATGTAAAATACTCATAATAAATTGTATTTTTTGTTGATTTCCTTTTGATAATTCTTTAATCTTCTTATTTTTATATTCTGTTATTTTTAATTCATTTAAATATTTATCTAATTCTTTTTCTATTTTATCTTTATTCATACCTTTTAACGAACCATAAAAAATAGCTTGTTCAAATACTGTTTTTGATAATAATAAGCTTCTTTCTTCAGTTAAAAAACCTATTTTATCGGTAACTGAATAATCAATTTTTTTACCATTTAGTGTTATTTCACCATTACTTTTATCAAGTAAACCCATAATCATTCTAAATGTTGTTGTTTTACCAGCTCCATTTACTCCTAAAAGCCCAAATATTTCTCCTTCGCGTATATCAAAAGAAAGATTATCTACTGCTAAAAAGTCACCATAATATTTTGTAACATTTTTAACACTTAACATCTTTAACTTCCTTACCTATAATAGTAATTTCATCTCCTAAAGTAAGACCTAAAGCCTCTCCCTCGTCTTTATTAATATGAAATTCTATACTACATGTTGGATCAGACTTAATATAAATATCATTTATTACTTTACCTTCTTTTGTGGCAACCCGAACAAAATCCCCTTTATTATAACCTGATTCTTTTAATTCTTTTTCACTTAAATGTATGTGATTATTAGCAATAAAAGCACCTTCTTTAGCTTCATATGTAGATTTAGGTCCAAATAGTTTAAACGGTATTGTTCCTTCTAATTTTCCACTATCACTTCTAACCTCTTTTACACCTAAATTATCACAATCTTTTTTTAATAATTCTACTTGTGTATATTTTCTATAAGGACCAATAAGTCTTATATGTTCCAATCTATTTCCGTTTATTTCTATATCTACTACTTCTTCGCATGCAAATTCACCTATTTGTTTAAGTTCTCTTTTACAAGTTAATTCATATCCTTTTCCAAACAACAATTCACCTACTTCACGAGTAACATGAACATGATGATTTGATAATCCTACTGGTATTTTCATACATCCTCCTAATAATTTAATTCTTATATTAATTATATCATGACAGATATTTTTTCACAATTATTATGTATTTTCATTTAATATTAATAGGAGTGATTATATGAATGGAAGTTATTATCAAACACCAGTTTTTATCAATGAACTTGAAAGACAAAACGAAGTATTACCTACAGTAATTCAAAAATATCCTATGGAACAAAGTTATATTGAAAATATTTTAAGAAATAATATAGGTAAAAGAGTAAGAGCATTCGTTTCTTTTCCTGATTCAGTTGAATGGAAAGATAAAATATTTGTTGGAACGATTGAACATGCCGGAAGAGACAATTTAATTATTAATGATCCGGATTCTAATAATAGTTATTTAATATTAATGATTTATTTAGATTATGTAGAATTTGATGAAAAAATTACTTATGCAAAGTAATTTTTCTTTAAAATGTTTACTATATTTGATATAATACATAAAGGAGACATAAAATGAATAAACTAAATATTATTATATTAATTATCAGTATTATAGTTTTCTTTATAGTTTTATTAATTATATTATTTAGATATTACAATAATATCATTAAAGAAATACTAGATAAAATAAATAGTTCAGAAGAAACTTATTATAATAAAATGAAAGAAAAATATGATATAGTTATTAAACTAATAAATATTGTTGAAGAAAAGCTTAAAATTGATAGTAAAACATTTAATGATTTCAAAAGATTAAATGAAGATACTATTGGATTACCAAAAAATGAAAACCTATTAAATAAGTGCTATAAAGAAATAATTGATATTAAAGATGATAATCCAAATTCAAAAAGATTTAAATCTTTAAGAGATACATTATCTAATTATAATGATAATGATTTGCATATTATTTCACTTAGAACATATTATAATAAATATACTATGCAATATAATAATCTTATTAAAAGATTTCCATATAATGTAATTTCTAAAATAAAAAAATATAGATTAAAACTTTTGTTTGAAGGACAAGAGATTGAGGAAGAGAATTAAAGAAGTGAGAAATTCACTTCTTTTATATTGTTTTCTTTTAAGAATTTATTTGTTTTTGAAAATGGCTTACTTCCAAAGAAACCATTGTATGCTGATAATGGACTTGGATGAGCACTTTCAATTATTAAGTGTTTTTTATTTGTTATATATTTCTTTTTACTTTTTGCAAAGTTACCCCATAATATGAATACTACTGGTGTTTCTTTTTGATTTAATAATTTAATAATATGGTCTGTTAATAATTCCCAACCAAAGTCTTTATGAGAAGCAGCTTCACTCTTTCTAACTGTTAATACACTATTTAAAAGAAGAACTCCTTCCTCTGCCCAAGGAGTTAAATCTCCTATGTCTTTATTATCTATTCCTAAATCATCTTTTAATTCTTTATAAATATTTATTAAACTAGGAGGACATTTTATTCCTTTTTGAACACTAAATGAAAGTCCATGAGCTTGTCCTTCTTCATGATATGGATCTTGACCTAATATAACTACCTTTACATTGCTATATGGTGTCAACTTCAAAGCATTATATATATTTTCATATTTAGGATAGCATGTAAAGTTATTATATTCGTTTTTTATTTTATTAATAAATGTATTATAGCCTACGCTATTAAATATATTATTTAATTTATCATCCCAATCATTACCTATCAATCTTATCACTTCCTAATACTTTAATTATACTATAACTATTTATTAAAATCATAATAAACATTAAAATATCTAAATATTTCCATATATTATCATTATTAATGTAAATACTAAATAGTATAGATGATGTAAATATAATATCAAATATTGTTTTATTATATTTACATTTAATTATATTCTGAATATTAGTTAATCCAATATAATAACCACTTAAAATTGTAGTTATTCCAAATAAAACAATAGAAACTATTAATATAAATAATCCAATATTTCCGGTTAGATATAAAAATACATTAGATATTAACTCATTATAATTAGCTATATCATTAGAATTATATATTATTAATAATAAAGTTAAAAGAGTAGTAATAACAAACGATATAAAATAAGAGCCAAGCACTTGTATATTAGCAGCATTTTCAATACTATTATTATCTATTCCAGATGATATAGATGTTGTTCCAATAAGTGTTTCATTCATAAATATACTTCTTTTTATTCCAATTATTAATCCTGTAAGTATTGATTTAGTATTAAAAATATCAATCGTTCTAATATTATTTATTAAAGTTTCAGTATTGCTTATAATTGCATATAAGCTTAATAATATAAATAACAAACACATAAAAGGAACAATTTCATTCATTATATCAATAATATCATTTATGCTACACCTAATAGTTACTATTAATATTAATATAAATGACAAAGTTATTAAAAAATTATTAATATTGTAATTGATTTTTAATATATTAGAAATTGTGTTTGATTGAATCATCTGAAATAAAAATGAATATAAGATTATAAGAATAATAATTGATATGTATGATAATATTTTATTATTCAATCTATTTTTAATTACATAAAATAATCCACTTGTATTATTTATATTATCTTTATATTTTTTACCTAGGTATGCTTCATAATATATTAATGAACTTGTTAATATAGAGAATACATACATCCATAATACACTTATGTATCCTCCGATTATAATAGATGATGTAGTTCCTATTATTGACCCTACACCTATTTTAGTGCCCAATGACATAAATAATGATCTCTTGTTATATTTAATACTTTTTAATATTTTGTTTAATTTAAAACACTTAAAATTAATCTTAAAAGCAACTATAAAAGATAAAATAATTAATATTGTTATTAATATAATCCACATATTAAATATAATTTAAAAAGTTATCATTTATGATAACTTTCATTATTTATTATTTTAAAACTTCTATATATTTGTTCAAGAAGAATGCCTCTAAATAGTCCATGAGGAAATGTCATGTTTGAAAAAGATATTAATTCGTTACTTTTTTCTTTAATATTTTTATCTATTCCATCAGAACCACCTATTACAAATGTAATATTACTTATTGAACTATTAAATAGAGACACAATTTTATCTTTAAATTCAGTTGAATTATATTTTTTACCATTTATGTCAAGAGAAATAATATAATCATTATTATTTAAATACTTTTCTATTTCTTTTCCTTCATTTATTATATTAGAATCTTTTAATTCAATTACCTCTAATTTGTAATATTTATTAATTCTATTTTTATAATCATTTACTAGTTCTATTAAGTATCTTTCTTTTAGTTTTCCAATGCATATTATTTTTATCATTGATATAACTCGAAAGGATCAATAGTAGAACCATTTTTTTCAATTTGGAAGTGTAGATGTTTACCTGTACAAGTTCCAGTGCATCCCATTATTCCTATTAATTCTCCCTTTTCAACATGTGATCCAACTGAAACAATATTTTCGCTCAAATGCATATATACTGATACATATCCATTCCCATGGTCAATTTGAACATTAATACCAGCTCCTCCACTACTCCATCCGGAATGGATAACAGTACCACTCTGAATTGAATAAATGTTATTAGAAGATGTTCCTGTAATATCTACACCCGAATGATATTTTGCATAACCATATACAGGGTGGATTCTATATCCGAAATACGAAGAAATTCTAAACGGTTGACTTGTTGGCCATGCCCAATAAGTAGAATTTCCAATATAAGTAATATTATAACCACCATATACTACTATTTTATCAACAGCTTGTTTAATTACTTCTTCACTAACCATAGCGGTTTGTAAAATAACTCCATCCATATATTTTGTAGCATATGTAACTTTACTACTTCCGTTAGACCCTTCTTGTTTAACATACATTTGAGAAGCACTTAAAGTTTTATCATATTCAATTTTAGTTTCATACCTTATTTCTTGAGTAATTGTATCAAATGACTCTACAACTATATCAGCAACAGGATCTATAGGTGCAACAGTAACTTCTTGCCCAACAGCAAGCAATGCGTTTGCTCCAACTATATCAGGATTAGCTATTAGAAAATCCGATACCCCTAATTTATTATTATATGCAATAGTCTCTATAGTATCTGATGCATTAACAACATATTTATTATCTAAATCTAAAGTCCCAAATAAGAAAAACATAGATAATTCTTCAGAATTTGTAATAATATCTTCTTCTGTAGATATATAAGTCTTTTTAAGTGCAACAGTTTGATCAAAATATATATCAGTTATTTCAGTACCTTCATCAGATACTTTTTCCTGAGTTCCATCTAAATAATGTTCATAATCATTTTTATCAACAAATGCTTCAACTGTGTTCTTTAATGCAATATCTAAATCTTCTTTATTTAATATATAAAAACTTTTTTCTATTTCATTATCAGAATTTTTAACGATTACTTGATATCCTTCAATAGTAAAAGGATCCATATCTTTAATTTCTTCATAAACTTTATCAATGGAAATAAGATTTGTTTTATATGTATTTATTTCTTGTATTTCTAATCCTGATGGTGGATATATTTTCTCTACACCATACTTTTTTTTAATGTCAGCTTGTTCATCATCTATCATTTCATATAAGGCATCCTTAGAATTTATTATTCCTATTTTTTGACCGCTCATATATACTTGATAATATTTGTTTACTGTTTTTGAAGTAACACTAAAAGATATAGTAAGATACATTACTAAACAAATAATAACTATACCTGATAAAATTGTCCATATAGATATTTTATTTTTCATCTTCATCATTCTCACTAGCATAATTTGTAAATAAACCTGTATTCATTTCAAAAGTTAAATCAGTACTTCCAGTAGATCCAGATCTATTTTTTGCAATTAACAATTCTATTTTTCTATTCTTTTTGCCTTCATATTGACCATATTCATCACTATGTAAAAATAGTACTATATCTGCATCTTGTTCTATTGAACCTGATTCTCTTAAATCACTTAATTTTGGTTTTTTATCATTATTTCTTCTTTGTTCTACACTTCTTGATAATTGAGCAAGAGCAATAACAGGTACATCTAGTTCCATTGCAAGCTTCTTTAAATCACGGCTTATTTCTCCAACCTCTTGTACCCTTTGTCCTGAATATTTACTAGAACTTGATAGTAACTGTAAGTAATCTATTATTATCAAATCAAGACCATCATTTGAATTTTTAAGTTTTCTACATTTTCTTCTTATTTCTGATACAGTCATACCACCAGAATCATCTATAAAAAATTTAGCATCAGCAAATTGACTAGTAGCCTCATTCCATCTTTTCCAATCTGTATTAGTAAATCTTCCTGTTTTAATTATATCTCCATCAATTCTACCTTTACATCCATACATTCTTTTAACTATTTCTTCTTCACCCATTTCAAGTGAAAATAATGCAACGCTATTTTTATTGTTAATAGATGCATTTAAACCGACATTTAAAGCAAAAGCACTTTTTCCACAACCTGGACGTCCTGCGATAATTATAACTTGCTTTTTAGCAAGACCCCTAGTAATGTCATCAAGTCCTCTAAAGCCAGTCCTTATACCAGTAAAATCTATTTTATTAGCAACTATTGTATCAATTTGTTTTTGTACTTCAGGAAGAATTTCTTGTAATTTCTTAATATCTCTTCCCATTCTATCATTATATACAGTTAGAATACTTCTTTCAGCATTTTCAACAATATCAACAACACTGTCTTTTTCATCATAACAAGCTTCTTGTATTTCATTAGCTTTATTTATCATATTTCTAAGAACGCTTTTTTCAAATATTATTTTAATATAATAATTTAAATTAGACGTACTTGGTACAGAATTAATAACCTCTGTAATATATTCTACTCCACCAGCTTTAGCAAGTAATTTACTTTTATCGAGTTCATTACAAACTGTTTTAACATCAACAGGTGTATTATCTACATGAAGTTTTTTCATTATAGTATATATCTCTTTATTTCTAGAATCATTAAACATATCATCTGATACTTCATCCATTATTTTATCAAGAGCACTTCTTTCTAAAAAAGCACATCCTAAAACTGACATTTCAGCATCTAAATTTTGTGGTTCTATTCTTGACATATACTTCCTCCTACTTAATTAATTCAATATTCACCTTAGCTATTACTTTCTTATGTAAACATATTTCTATTTGATGCACTCCTAATGTATTAATATCATTTTTAATAATTATTTTCTTTTTATCTATTGTAAATCCTTTTTTAGCATATTCTTCACTTATCTGTTTTGAAGAAATGCTTCCAAACACTTTATCATTTTCTCCAGTTTTAACTTTAAATACTAAATCAATTTTTTCAATGCTTATTTTAATTTTATTACATTCTTCAATTAACTTTTCTTCTTTATCATTTCTATCCTTAATTTCATTATTTAAAACATCAACACTCTTTGAAGTATAAGAAACTGCATATCCTTCATTTATTAAATATTTAGCAAATCCATCTTTAACTTCTTTAATATCATCTTTTTTACCTTGCTTCTTACAATCTTTAATAAAAATTATTTTCATATGTATCCCACCTCTTTCATTAATGTATAATTATTATAACACACTAAATGTCAAAAAAAAAGTTGTCATTATGTGAAAAATGTTATATACTTATTATAAGGATGATAGGTGAGTTTATGCTAGAAAAAGAACAAACAACTGAAAAGCAAAAATTTACGATTGAGCAGATTAAAAAATTAAGAGAATTTGCTAAAAGCATTATTGATCATATCAAAGAAGATTATGGTGGTTTTTTAGGTGAAGAAAAGCTAAATATGATATCTGAACAAACATTGATACCTGAAGATTATTATAAATTATTTACTGGTCCTCAAAACTTGCAAGGTGAGATAATACGACTTGTCTTTAGGAAAGTATTTGAACACATAGAATGTAGTAAAAATATAGGATTCAGTGATGGAACTACAAAAACTATTCCATATGGGAACTTATTAAAAGAAAGTTTGGTATCTTATTATTCTTACGAACTTGCCAAAAAATATAATATAAATATTGATGAGCCAAACGCTCAACATATAGAATTAATAAACAAAATAAAAGAAAAACTTGGTCAAAATTTTGAATCACTGATTTTTAATTGTGATGCCAATGCTATATTAAGTGCAACTAATGATAATAACATTACAAAAATGTGTGACAATGATGCAGTTAAAAAATATATTGAAACTTTAAATAATGCAAAACAAAAAGAAACTAAAGATGATAAAACTATCACTGAAAGTGTTAAAGGTAAAGGAAAAGTTTACCCTCCAATATATTCTAATGGTTCACAATATATAAAGTATGTTGATGAAGATAATGAAATTCATATGATTAAGTCAACCAATCCTAAAGTTGTATCTAGTGCTTATAAAGATATGGTTATGAATTTACAACCAGGCGAAGAGATAGATACTGAAAAGTTTTTTCAAACATTAAAGAAACATGGCGAAAACATTCCACTGTTTAAAGAATCTGAAATTAACCCTTCAAGATTAACATCTTCCGAAGCTACTATGTTAGACACATTATATGGTGATAAAGATATAATGTTTAAATCTCAAGGAACAAGCACTCTTCATAGTAATGATATGAATGTACATATAGTAAATGATGATGTAGTGTTGACACATCAAGATGTGCTTGGAAGAACAACTATGAGTGATTTTACAGAAAACAAAACAACAAGTCCTTCTCTTAATGCTGATGATGTTAAAACTCCAAGATTAATTTCTGAAGAAGAATACGAAAAATTATGTATGAAAGCTGTAAATGGAAAACCATTTACTTCCCAAGAATTAAGAGAAATGGAATATTTTGATTTATACTATTATGGTAAAAGTGATGTTAAATCAAATTTACCAGAAAGTGTTAAAAAAGAAGATGCTAAAAGAAGATTAGGACAGCATAAAGCTAATATTAATACTACAAACACCTCTGGATTTGCTCAAAAATATTTACCAGCATTTGTAGTATTAATTACTATTCTACTTGGAATTGTCGTTGGTATTGTATTATACTATTTAAAAGAACTATAAAGTTCTTTTTTCATTATATAATATTAAAACAGAGAAACAATATACTTGTTCTTCAGAGAATATAGAAACGGCAGTACTAAAATGAATATCTATTAATTCAATATTATTATTCATTAGAAAAGTATTTACACTTTTTTCAAGATCTTTTTCATGAGATTCATCAATTACTTTTACTTTTATCATTTTCTTCACCATTTATATACTATCAATAATAAAATAAAAATAATGTCGAATCCAACATTATTTACTATTTTCTTTTATCTTAACTTTCTTTCTTAATTCGTCTAATTTAATTGTATTTGTTATTTCAATCATAGCCTCTTTAGTATCCCTATTTATAATAATTCCAATAACAAATACATAAGCTAAAAGATATAACCAAAACATTAAAATTACAATATTAGCTAAATTCCCATATATCAAATCATATCTTGCAATATTATTTATATAGTAAGAGAATACAACTGTTAGAATTAACCAACCCATTGTAGTAAATATTGCCCCTTTAGTTACATCTTTTCCTTTTGTTTTTTGATCGGGAGCAATTACATACATTAATTTAATTAAGCAATATATTACAAATAATGAAACGGGTATTTGTAGCATTATATAAATAATATCTATTAAAAATTCATTTTCAGAAATAAAGTTACCTAAATTACCTAGTAACTTAATGAATGAATTACCTAATAAAGGAACAATAACAATAAACGCTAATAATAGAACCATAATAATTGTTAGTATAAATGCTTTAAATAATCTTTTTTGATACTTCGCATTAGGTATTCCATATATAGTATTACATGCAATTGTAATAGCAAAACATCCATTTATAGTAACTATCAATCCAAATATTAAAGTTATTAATGAAGAAACAGACAAATCCTCAATAAAAACTGGTTGAAGTAATGAAACAACTCCACTAGGAAAAGTTTGTTCTAAAAATGATTGAATAGCATCCATAGAAAAGTTAATAGATGTTACCAAGTAAAATATTAATGAAATGACTGGAATAACAGCAAAAAAGAATGAAAATGCTAAACCAGCTGGAAGTATTCCCATTTCTTTACTTAAGAATAAGTCTAAAGCATACTTAAACTTCTCTTTCATTTTATTTTCCTTTTGTCTTTTTTATCATAACTAACGATTCGCTAATTGCATCATCAATAGAAATCAACTCACTTTTGATGTTGGAATATCCAATTGTTACCCCATAATCTTTATCAGGAAGAGCACTGTTAAATTCTTTAGTTAATTTATGAATATATGAACTAATTTGTTTATCTTCATAACCAACTAAATATATCATGAATTCATCTCCATCAGTTCTCATTATCTCAGAATTATCTCTTTGAGTTTTTATCAAAACATTAGCAACAGCTTTAATCTGATTATCACCAGCATCATGACCTTTTCTATCGTTTAAATTCTTTAGTCCATTAATATCTATAACAATAATAGTTTGAGGATAAACCTTTGTTGATGACCAAAAATCAATATTATCATTTAAGTAATTTCTATTTTTTAAATTAGTCATAACATCAAAATAATATAATCTATCTTCATTTTTATTTTTTTTCACTTTTGTAATTCTTTTAATAATACCATATGTAATAAAACCTACAATAAGTAAAGATACAACAATGTAAAACAAATTACTTACTATAAAGTTAAATACCCTATTATTTTTTAATGTAGATATTACACCTTCTACACTTTCATTTTTCACTTCATTTGAACTCAATGTGCTTAGGTAAAAGTCAAACAATTTATTAAATGCTTCATTGTTCTTATATAAAAGAAATGAATTATTTAATTTAACATTATCCATATATCTAATGCTATAATTTTTAAAATAAGAATCTTTATAGTAGTCATAGACTTCTTTTTCAACAATGACAATTGAATTTTTATCAATATTCTTTGACATTGATTTAATTGTAGCATAGTCTTTAATTTCAAAAAGATTTTTACTAGACATGTTATATTTTAAATTCATATTTGATAACATAATAACATTAAAATCAACTAAACTATATAAAGAGTTAATAACTATATTATTATCTACATGAGCTAATACAACATAATCTGTAGTTCCTAAAATTCTACTACTATCATAATTCTCTCCAGATAATGAATAATAGTTTAAAGCAATATCAACTTTATTATTTGAAAGAGCTCCGTTTAAATCTTTAGTGTTATCATATTTCAAATAGTCATAAGTAACACCTGTTATTTCAGAAAACTTCTCTAAATAAGTACTTGTTAAACCAGTAAATGTATTTCTTATCATTCCTTCAAAAGGAAGATTCTGAATATAACCAACAATAAAGTCTTCGTTAGTAATAGATTCTTTTTCTAATTCTGTATATTTTTTAGCATCATAATAAATGTTTAAAAAATATTCACTTATTTTGCTATTAGATTTACTTTGCCATCTGTAGAAAAATTTATCCATAATGCTAGTTAAATACTCATTAGTATCTTCATAAGATAAAACATAATAAGAATACAACCCATCTAAATGATAAATAATATCATAATTTTTCTCAATAATACTATCAATATATTTATACATAGGAACAACAATATAATCTATTTTACCACTTGAATATGCAGAAGACAATTCATCAAAAGATGAATAGTATTGATATTTTACTCCTGTATATTTTGTTAAATAATAACTAATAGAATCTTTATTTGTTTCTATAATACCAATTGTTTTGTAATTTAAATCATCTAAATTATTCATTGAATCATTTGAAGCAACAACCACATAATGATCTTTATAAAAAACTATATCACTAGATGAAACATTTTCTTTATTGTATAGTTTTATAGAAGCAGTGTCAACATTAGTAATATTAAAGGTAAGACCAGTATCATTTTTTAATGCTTTAATGTAATCATAAAATACACCAGTGCCACCATCTGAAAATACTGGAAGTGAAGTTTCTACATAAATATCTATAGTTTTATCAACACTATCAGTAATCCAACTTTTTTCTGAATATGAATAATTATTAACAGTACTAGTAATATAATATAAAGATCCTAGAAAAGCAGTAAGAACAAAAATAATAATTAATGTTACAATAAGAATCGTTTTTTTCTTTTTATTTTTCATTATATCACCATACTACTCTATTACTATCTGAACTTTTAGCACCAAACATAGGAAAATTAGAATTTTCCTCAGATGTTTCTTTAGTATAAGTAAGTAAATATTGAACATCGTAATAAGTTAAATTAGTTTCCCCAATTGGTTCTAAAGATTTAATTGCTAAATCTCTTGCTTCAGTAGTAGACATTGGATTTAAATACTCAATACATATATATATAATCTTTCCTTCAACATTAACAGTAACTTTTCCAATGTTTTCATTTTCAGAATATAATGACTTAATATCATTATCTAGAGTATCACTCAATGGATAATTTTCTTTTTCATCCAATCTGTCTCCATATTTATCAGTTCCTGCTCCTGCATAAAAATATTTATAAAAACCATATCCTAAAAGTATAAAACATAATAATAACATGCCTAATAATACCCATATTACTGTATTGTTTTGTCTTTTCTTTGCCATTACACACTCTCCCTTGCGCAAAAATATTATACTACAAATTAATATTTTTATCTACTATATACCCATTTTATCAAATAATTCTTCTTTATTCCATACTATTATATTTAATTCTTTTGCTTTATCATACTTACTACCAGGATTTTCTCCAACTATGACTACATCAGTTTTTTTACTAACCGAATCACTAGTATATCCCCCATGTAATTCAATATACTCTTTTATTTCTTCACGTGAAATTCCTTCTATAGTACCAGTTATTACAAATTTTAGCCCTTTAAAATTATTATCAATTATAATACTTTTTCCATTATAAGTCATATTTATTCCTAAAGACTTTAGTTCATTGATTTGATCAATGTTTTTCTGATCATTAAAATAATTAACAATATTTTTAGACAGTATTTCTCCAATATCTTTAATACTAGATAATTCTATTTCATCAGCATTAATTAAAGAATCAATATCAGAATAATACTTACAAAGCATTTTAGCTGTTTTAGAGCCTATTCCAGGTATACCTATAGCAAATAGCAATCTCTCAAGAGAATTATGCTTAGAAGACTCTATATTGTCTAATAAAGTATTAATACTTTTATTTCCAAAACCTTCTAACTCTTTTAAATCTTCCTTAATATTATTCAATTTATAAATATCACTAAACTTTTTAATATAACCATAATTATAAAAATCCTCAACTATTCTTTCACCAAGACCTTCTATATTCATAGCATTTCTCTCACAAAAATGTATAAGAGATTCTATTTTTCTTGCAGGACAATGTTCATTTAAGCAATAGTAATCAACTAAGCCATCTTTTTGAACTAACTTTGTACCACACATTGGGCACATATCAATCATTTTAAATCTTGGTAAATCATTAGTTCTTCTATTTAATTCAACTTTAAGAACAGCAGGAATTACATCACCAGCTTTATATATATAAACATAGTCACCAACTCTAATATCTTTAGAAATACAATAATCAGCATTATGAAGAGTAGCTCTTGATATAGTAGAACCCATTACTCTAACAGGTTCCAAAACAGCATTAGGAGTAATTTGTCCTGTTCTTCCAACAGTAAAAATAATATTAGTTAATTTAGTTAACACCTCTTCAGGAGGAAACTTATAAGCTGTAGCCCATTTAGGAACTTTTGCTGTATATCCTAATTCCCTTTGCATTTCAATATCATTAACCTTAATAACTACACCATCTATTTCATATGGTAATGTAGATCTTTTTTCAGTCCATTCTTTTATATAAGAAATGACTTCATCAATGTTATTACATAATCTTATATTAGGATTCACAACAAATCCAAGTTTTTTCATATATTTTAAAGTTTCATAATGAGTCTTAAAAGGAGTAAGTGGAAAATGATATAAAAATGCATCTAATCCTCTTTTAGAAGCCACAGAGCTATCAAGTTGCCTAATAGAACCTGCTGCTGCATTTCTAGGATTTTGAAATAAATCCTCATTATTCTTTTTTCTTTGTTCATTTAATGAATTAAACCTTTTTTTAGTCATGTATATCTCACCACGAATATCAGCGTCAATATTTTCTGTTAAAACCATTGGAATTGTGCTAATAGTTTTAACATTATGAGATATATCTTCTCCAGTAACTCCATCACCCCTAGTTACACCTCTAAAAAATTTTCCGTTCTTATATTCGAGGCTAACAGCTAAACCATCTATTTTAAGTTCACAAACATACTCATGTTTTGGAAAGACTTTTGATATTCTTTCATCAAAATCTCTAATTTCATCCTCATTAAAAACATTACCCAAACTAAACATTTGAACTTTATGTGTTACTTTTTTAAACTCATCTATTACTTCTCCGCCTACTTTTTGTGTTGGAGAGTCTTTTCTTATCCACTCCGGATGAATTTTTTCAATATTAATTAACTCTTGCATCAATCTATCATACTCAGCATCACTTACACTAGGCTTATCATCAACATAATATTCATGATTATATTTAATCAATAAATTAATTATTTCATTCATTCTATCCATTGTAATCACCTATTAATATTATATAACAATTAATAATTATTATAAAGAAAAATAATATTAAAATCATTATTTCAAGACTTAAATTAAAATAATATTGACAAAAACACATTTATCTAGTAAAATATTTATTGCTTGGTGAAATGCAGGTGTAGTTTAATGGTAGAACTTCAGCCTTCCAAGCTGCTAACGTCGGT
>CAZJEW010000008.1:38507-41056 GCA_964545285.1 uncultured Clostridium sp. | reverse complement strand
ATTAATAAAACTATAAATGTGAAAGAAAGATCCTATGATAGTTTTTATGAATTAACCAATGATGGTAAAAGTGTAATGGAAGAATTGAGTAAAATATTTTTGACTAATAATAAAATTGAGAAAAAAATACAATTGGGATATGAGTATATTTTATCTGTATTTCATAAACAAAATAAAAAAAGATAAATTTTATGTGATAAAATTCTATTTATCAAAATTTAAAATATTTATCCATGTGGCGATGGAAAGAAATATAAGAATCATCGTGATAAATAATCTGAAGTCTGTATTTGCAGAGTTTTTATATAATATGATATAATTTGTACAGGAGTTTAATAAATGAAATTTAGTGTAAGAAGTGTTACAAAAGAAGAGTTGGAAAGAATATATCGTGATTTCAAAAATATTGAAGTTGAATATGGTGTTCCAGATGCAAAAGAAGAAAGATGTAATATAACTGTTGAAGATGAAGAAACTATTATTGCGATGGCTTCTGGTTTAATAAATCATAAATGGTTTAATTTAACCGATTTATGGGTTGATGAAAAATATAGAGGACAAGGACTTGGTACTAAAGTTTTAGAATCCTTAGAGGAACAAATTAAATTAAAGGGTATAGAACACATTTATACTTGGACAACAGGGTATAATAAAAACGAAATATTTTATAAAAAACAAGGGTATAAAGAGTTTGCAATCTTAGAGAATTTTTTTGAAATTGAAAATGGTAATCATATTGGTCTTAGAAAGGATTTGTTATAGATAATTATAATATAAAAATTATAATTGATTTTTATGTAAAATTTAATTGATAATTGTTTATTTATTATAAAGTATTATATAATTAATTGGGTGATATATTTGAAAAAGATAATTGTAATATTCGGAGGAAGATCTTCTGAACATGATATTTCTATTATTTCAGGAACATCTATTATTGAACATCTAGATAAAACTAAATATGAAATAATACCTGTTTATATTAGTAGGGATAATGTTTGGTATTATTATAAAAAAGATATTAATAGTATTAAAACTTTTAGTTTGGGTGATAAACCTATTGAATTGGAAAAAATTGATAATATAATTTTGTTTTTAAAACAAGCTGATGTTGTTTTTCCTGCTTTGCATGGTTTATATGGTGAAGATGGTACTATACAAGGACTATTTGAGTTATTTAATATAAAATATGTAGGTTGTGGAGTATTATCATCTTCTATTTGTATGGATAAGGCATATAGTAAAATAACATTTGAAGCAGCAGGTCTAAATCAAGCAAAATATATATGCTTAGTTAAGAAAAATAATAAATATTATGATATAAACAATCAATTATTAGACATAGATGATATAAACGATTTAATCAATAATAGTATTAAGTATCCTGTATATATAAAACCATCAAGAGGAGGTTCTTCTATTGGAATTAATAAAGCAATAAATGTAACAGAATTGAAAAAGTATATTGATCATGCATTTCTATATGATAATAAAGTTTTAATTGAAGAAGAAATTATTGGTAGAGAAATAGAGTGTTCAGTTATTGGAACAAATGATATATTTGTATCATCTCCTGGAGAAATACTATCTGATAATAAATTTTATAGTTTTGATTCAAAGTATAAAAGTAATAAGAGTACTGTTGATATACCTGCTAAAATAGATAACGACGTTATTATTAAAATAAAAAATTTGGCTAAGAAAGCTTATTTGATAGCAAATTGTAATGGACTTTCTCGAGTAGATTTCTTTTTGAAAGATGATAAAATATATATTAATGAAATAAATACTATGCCAGGATTTACAACAATAAGTATGTTTCCAAAACTATTAGATTATTCAGGTATTAAGTATTCTGAATTATTAGACAAATTAATTAATGATACAATTAACGATAAATAAAAGGAGAAAAAATGGAAAAAGTATATTTTACAAAACAAATAACACCAGAATCATTGATAAACATATATGATCGTTTAGGTGTGGAATTGAATGGAAATATTGGAATAAAAATTTCAACTGGAGAAGCTGGTGGACATAATTATTTAAAACCAGAATTAATAGGATCTTTAGTTAAAAAATTAAATGGTACTATTATTGAATGCAATACAGCGTATGATGGAAAAAGAAATACAGTGGAAGAACATTTAAAAGTTGCTAAAGATCATGGATTTATGAATATAGCTGATGTTGATATAATGGATGCTGATGGAGAATTTGATATACCAGTTAATGGTAAACATTTGGATGTTGATGTTGTTGGGAAAAATATAAATAAGTATGATTCTATGTTGAATTTAGCTCACTTTAAAGGACATGCTATGGGCGGATTTGGCGGAGTACTTAAGAATCAATCAATTGGTGTTGCTTCTAGAAATGGTAAAACTTATATACATACTGCAGGTGCAACTAGAAACCCTAGCGAACTTTGGAATAATCTTCCTAAACAAGAATACTTTTTAGAGTCTATGGCTGAAGCAGCTAAGGGAGTGAGTGATTATTTTAAAAATAAGAATGGGAAAATACTATATATCGATATTATGAATAAT
>CAZJEW010000008.1:0-38407 GCA_964545285.1 uncultured Clostridium sp. | reverse complement strand
ATATTATGAATAATAAATTAGGACAAAGAATGAATTTATTCAAGTCTGAATATAAAAGAATATTATTAAAAATTGAAAATGACAAATTAAAATTAAAAGAATTTGAAGCAGTAAATGATGAAAGAATGATTGAACTGTATAAAAGAAGAATAAATAGTTCATTTCAAACATTAATGTATTTTAAATCGCATATTGATTATATGAGACTACCAGAAGAAGATGATGAATGTAATAGGTATGACATATATCAAAATTTTCCAACTAAAGTAGATTCTTTAATTCCAGATGGCGAACCGTATGTTTTTCACGGTGTAAGTAACATAGGAATTATTAATGAAATTATTAGAACTGGTGGACTGTTTACTCCAGAGCAAAGAAATGTACCTATAAAATCATTTGCAGCTCAAATAGATGTAACGTATAAAACTAATATTACAGTAAGTTGTGAATTTGCTGATCCGGGAACTAATTCATTTATGCCATATGGTGCAATATTTGTATTTATTCCACTTAATAGTGAAATAGATAGCGTAATTAATACGGGTCAAAGTACTGAAGTGTATGGTGGTGTGAGTGGTGTTGATTTTGCTAAGGAAGCTGATAGACTTGTTGCAATTATTACCACATCAGAAAGTAAAACTTATATTCAAAAATGGTGTAAGGAATATAATTGGGATTTTAACAAAGTATTTACACATGATGAATTTTTAGAGTTTTGTAAAGATAAATTTATAAAAAAAGGAATTTAATATACACTAAAAAATATGATAATGATGTATTTGATTTAGATAAAAAGATATTGTTAAAATTGATTAAAATAATAAAAAGCATTGATTTATCAATGTTTTTTATTATATAATGTTTTATAGTAATCGTAATGTAGTTTGGAGTGGTAAGTATGTTGTCAAAAAAAATGTTTTATATACAAAGTGTTATAATATTCATTGTTGCTTGTATTTCTATATTTTCTATAGTTTTATATTTCAAAGATTACAGCAGTAATAATAAAACTGTAAGTGGAAAACAAGTAGAATTAAACAATGATGGTTCTTATATTCAATGGCGTTATGCTGGAGAAGATGAATGGAAAACATTAATTGCAACAGAAGTTTTATCTGGAAAAGATGGTGTTAATGGCACTGATGGCACTGATGGTAAAGATGGAAAAAATGGTGTTAACGGAACTAATGGCACAAATGGTGCAAATGGTACTAATGGTATTGATGGTTCTGACGGAACAGATGGTTCTGATGGAACAGATGGATTAAATGGTGATTATTACATTTATGAAGGTGAAAAACTTGATATCGATGATTGGCGAGATAAACATATTACAACTGGTAAATGGGAAGCATTTGATGGTCAATTTTATTATTACTTAAGTGTATTTAACGATAATGGTATGATAAATCAGGAATGTTGGTCAACTGAAGAATCATATTTATTAAAATATTACAGAGTAGCTATTGAAAATGATGGAAACGTGGATTTTAGTGAATGGACTACATACTATGAAGGCGTTGTTGAAGAAAATCTCGATAGAAGCGTTAATTCTATTATTTATAATGGATATAATAAGATTACTACTACAAGTAATTTGAGAACAGTAGAGTTTAATATTTCTAAAGGTAGTACTTATGAAATAAAGATAGAATCAACAATGATAGTAAATAGACCTAATTTGTATATTGATTTTTATACAGGATCTCAGTATATACGTGGTGATGATACAAACACGTACTATTTAAAAAATATTCACAAGTATGGTTACAATGGTTCATCTAATATAAATACTATTATTACAAATTCTTACAATGAGTTTGTTAGCATGTGGGATTATGATGGTACTGAAACATGGATTGGTGGAATGATGTATATTGATGCTAAACTTTCTTGGATGGGACAACAACCTTGCATTTATGGGTTCATTGCTATAAGCGATAGCACACAAACAAAATGTTTATCATACGATTTTTATATGGTAGGAGATAAGGATACATTTGTTAATATGAATAAAGTTAGACTAGATTTCTTTTATGGTTCTTTTGGAACAGGTTCTATTATAGAATTCAATAAGTTAAAGAGTTTATAGTGATAACACTTATCATATAAAATATAATTATAATTTTGTAAAACGAAAGAAAATAGTAGTATATAATGAAAAAATATGTAAAAGTTATGTTTGGTTTAACATCTGGAGCTAATGGATTCCAATATAAAGAAAATGAGGTTAATGAAGCTCAACTTTGGAATCCAAATGAAAGTGATCCAAAATTGATGGGTGGATTTAACTTTTCTGTTGAAGACAAAATATTAAGATATCTTGTAAGAGGAGATACTATTTGTGATGTAATAGTTCCAAAAGATGCTGAAATAATCGACTGCCCAAGTGAATCTTGTCCACATGGAATATTTAGATCAAATAAGATAATTATAAATAATGTAAGACCTATGACTGATAAAATGGCAATGTGTTTTTATGAAAACTCAAATCTTCCAGAAAAATCATATTTTAAATCCATGGCTGGGTGTGCCATCAGAGGTTATAGAAATACTACAATGAAAATATTAAGTGATAAGGTAAATAAAAAGAATATAGATTTAGCATCGGAAGAAGTTAATGATTTTATAAAGCCAGGGTATTATTGGGATAAAAAGGGCGATAAAGATTTAACTAACGAATTATTAAATCTTTTAAACAATATTAAAAATGAAAATTCATAATAATCAATAGTTATGATATAATTACATTATGGAAAAGAAAGAAATTGAAAAAAAAATTAATGAATTTACAATTGTTTATAAAGATCTAGAAAATAAAATAGAATTGAGTTCTAAGAAAGACAAAGTGAAAGAACTTGAAAATATTACTAATAGTGATGGATTTTGGGATGATATTGAAAAAACTAAAGATATAATTCAGGAACTTAAAAATCTTAATGAAATTATTAAAGATTTTGATTTTGTGTATGATAAAATCAATACTATAAAAGAACTTTTAAGTTTGGAGTTAAGTGATCAAGAATTAAATGAATATGAAAATGAATTGAACATTATAGATACTGAACTTAATAATTTAAAACTAGATACGTTGTTAAATGGCGAATATGATTCATCTGATGCATACATAGAAATACATTCTGGGGCTGGAGGTACTGAAAGCAACGATTGGGCAAATATGTTATTTAGAATGTATACAAGATTTTTTGAGAAAAATAATTATTCATTTGAAATAATAAATGAACAAAAAGGTGAAGAAGTAGGTATTAAAGGAATAACATTATTAGTAAAAGGGTATTATCCTTATGGTTATTTAAAAGGAGAAACCGGAGTTCATAGACTAGTAAGAATAAGTCCTTTTGATAGTAATAAGAGAAGACATACATCATTTGCCTCAGTGTTAGTAACACCTAAAATCAATAAAAATATAGAAGTAGATATTAAAGATTCTGATCTTAAAATTGATGTTTTTCATAGCAGTGGAGCCGGCGGTCAAAGTGTTAACACAACTGATTCTGCTGTTAGAATAACACATTTACCATCAGGAATAGTTGTTTCGTGTCAGGTTGAAAGAAGCCAAAAACAAAATAAAGAAAGAGCAATGGAGATGTTAAAGCAAAAATTATATATATTATCTTTAAATGAATTTAGTAATAAAATTAAATCATTAAAAGGTGATGTAATGGATGTTAATTTTGGAAGTGCTATAAGAAGTTATGTAATGTGTCCTTATACATTAGTAAAAGATACAAGAACAGATTATGAAACATCTAATGTTGAAAAGGTTTTAGACGGAGAAATTAAAGGATTTTTAGAGTCTTTTTTGAAAATATAAATTAATGAAAAATGTGAAAATTTTGTACTAAATTTATGTAAATTATGGTAATGGAACTACTAATACTAATTTATTAGGTGATGTTGGTATTTGGGGAATCATTGCATTAGTTATTGCAATAATCGGTGGAATATGTTTGTATTTTACTGTGTTCTCAAATAAAAATGAAAAGACATATCATGGATTTATGGCAAAATTATATGATTTTGTTAAATTCAAAAAAATGTTTATTGTTTCATTTTTAAAAATTGTTTACTTAATCGCAGCAATCTATATTACTTTAGCATCATTTGGTGTAATATCTACTAGTTTCTTAGCATTTTTATTAGTTTTAGTAGTTGGAAATATAGTTGTAAGGGTTGTATTTGAATTTTCATTAGTTATCTTATCTATTTATGAAAATACAAGTGAAATAAATAAAAAGTTAAAATAATATAATTAATAGTTATATTATTATGGTAAATAATTTATATTATTTACTTTTTATTTGTTTTATTTTACAAATAATTGTTAATCTACATTTAGAATCTAGATATTTAATGATGTTTTTGCTATAATGTATATTGGAGAAAAATAGATATGGGTTGGTTTACAAAAAGAAGAACTGAAAAAACAAGAAAACTTGTTCTTAAAAAACAAATAGTAAAAAGATCTTTATTATTTGTGATTGGAGCTTTTATATCGGCTTTATCTTTTAACTTGTTTTTTGTTCCTAATAATTTTGTATCTGGAGGATTAGGCGGGACTGCAGTTATATTAAACGAATTCTTTCCTTGCGATGCCACATTAGTTATTTTAATAGGAAATTTAATCTTTATAATATTTAGTATAATATTCTTGGGTTTTAAAAACTCACTAATGAGTATTGTTGGAGCAACTGTTTATACACTATTTGTTTATGCTACAAAGAATGTTCCACAAGAGATTAATTTTTCATTTGATAATATACTACTTTATGTACTAGCTGCTGGAGTTTGTGGTGGTTTTGGCGAGAGTCTTGTATATAAAGCAGGATTTAACACTGGTGGTACAAGCATTCCGGCATTAATAATTCAGAAATATAAGAAAGTGCCTTTAGGCAAAATATTAAGAGTTATTTCATTAATAATTATTATAGCTGGTGGAATTGCTTTCGGGTATACAGCAATAATGTATTCATTAATAATTACCACAATTTCAACATATTTGGTTGATAGACTATTAATAGGAATAAGCGATTCTA
This sequence comes from uncultured Clostridium sp., assembly GCA_964545285.1. Classification (GTDB taxonomy): domain Bacteria; phylum Bacillota_I; class Bacilli_A; order RF39; family UBA660; genus CAG-1000. The sequence continues at coordinate 33,350 of CAZJEW010000008.1, read as the reverse complement.
AAACTTTCTTTATTCAGACATCTAAGGAAGATGAAGTAAAAGATTTTATTCTTAGAGTTATTGAAAGTGGTGTAACTGAATTTGAAACTAAAGGTGCATTTACCGATTTGAAAAAGAAAATGTTGATGTGTGTTGTTAGTACGGAAAAATATTCGTTTTTAAAAAGCGCAATACAAGAAATAGATCCTAATGCATTCATAGTAGTATCTGACTGTTATGAAGTATATGGCGGAACTAAAAGGAAAAATTTGCTATTTGAGGATTAAAATAAATAGAGTATAATATAATGTTATGGAGGAAGTATGCAATTAATAGAAGTTAGAGATGTAATGAAACGTTATAATAATGGTGTTATTGCTTTAGTTGATTGTAATGTTGAAATATCAAAAGGTGAGTTTGTTTTCATTATTGGAGCTTCTGGTTCCGGAAAATCAACTTTAATTAAACTATTATATAGACAAGAAAAGCCTACTAAAGGTGAAGTTTTTATTGGTGGAATAAATGTAGCTAAACTTAGAAATGGAAAAGTATATAAATTAAGAAGAAAACTTGGAATTGTATTTCAAGATTATAAATTATTGCCCAGAATGACTGTTTATGAAAATGTTGCATTTGCTTTAGAAGTATATGGATTAAAAGAAGAAGAAATTAGGAAAAGAACTATTAAAGCAATAGAACAAGTTGGATTAAAAGATAAATTAAGAAGTTATCCAGATAAACTATCAGGAGGAGAACAACAAAGAGTATCAATTGCTAGAGCAATAGTAAACGATCCTAAAGTTTTAATATGTGATGAACCAACTGGTAATTTAGATCCTGACACTTCAATGGAAATTATGAAAGTAATTGAAGATATTAACAAAGAAATGGGAACAACTGTTATAATGGCAACTCATGATAGAGAAATTGTTAATAAACTTAAGAAAAGAGTAATTAAATTAAGTAAAGGACTTGTGGTTAGTGATACAGAGAAAGGAAGATATAAAGATGAAAGCATTTAGAATTTTAGGAAGAAATATTGCTGATTCTTTTAAAGGAGTATTTAGAAACTTTTCACTTTCTTTAGCAAGTATTTCTTGTATAACAATAACTTTATTATTAGTAGGATTTAGTATTATAATGTCATACAATGTTAATAATTTTACTACTAGTATAGAAAAAGATGTAACAATAGTAGTTTTTGTTGATAGAAAGTCAACTAATGAGGAAACAGATGCAATAGGAAAATCAATAGAAAGATTAAGTAATATCGATAATGTAGAATTTGTATCAAAAGAAGAAACAAAAAAAAGTATGCAAAAAGAATCCGAAGTATTTGATAGTATAATGTCACAATATGATGAAGAAACAAATCCTCTTCAAGATTCATTCTTAGTGAAAGTAGTTGACATTAATGATATTGGAAAAACAGCTGGAGAAATAGAAAAAATTGAAAAAGTATCTTTAGTTAAATATGGAGAAGGCTCTGTAGAAGAATTAGTAAAAATATTTGATATTGTAAAAAAGATATCTTTGATAGCAGTAGTTGCTTTAGTATTAGTTACTGCATTCTTAATAAGTAATACAATTAAAATTACTATTCAATCAAGAGGAAAAGAAATAGAAATAATGCGTTTGGTTGGTGCATCAAATACATATATTAGACAACCATTCTTTTTTGAAGGAATAATACTTGGTTTATTAGGTTCAATAATACCAATAATTGCATTAGGATATGGATATAATTATTTATACAATAGATTAGGAGGACAATTATTTACTGCTATTATAAAATTAGTTAGACCTGCAAATTTATTATTTGATACAAGTATTTCTATATTAATAGTAGGTGTTGTAGTAGGTGCATGGGGTAGTTTTAGAGCAGTAAGAAAATATTTAAAAATATGATGAAGAAATTATTGAAAATTATTGTTTGTGTATTATGTTTTCTAGTTTTAGCAAACAATGTTTTTGGTGATTCTGAATCATTAAAAGATTTAAAAGATAAATTAGCACAAGATATTGCAAATAAAGATGTAATAATAGCAAAAAAAGCTGAAACCCAGAAGAAAATTAATTCTCTTAATGATGAAATAGCAGAATTAAATAAACAAATAGAAGAATGCAAAACAGCTATTGAAGAATCAAAAGCTAAAATAGAAGAATTAAATATTCAAATAGAAGAAAAGAATAAAGAAATAGAATCTTTATTATCTTTTAAACAAGTATCTGATGGAGATAATGTATATTTAGAATATATTTTTGGAGCATCCTCATTCACAGATTTTATTTATAGAAGTGCTTTAGTTGAACAATTAACTAATTATAACGATGAGTTAATTGATGAAATGTATGATTTAATTCAACAAAATGTTGAATTGCAGGCAGAATTAAACGTGAAAATAGAAGAATCTGAAAATAAAACAATAGAAGTTAACAATAAATTAAAAAGTTATGGATTAACTTTAAGTGATTTATTTGAAGACCAAGAAGATGTAGAGCAAGATATTAATGCTAGACAAACAGAAATAATTGGATATGAAGCTTTATATAAACAAAACAATTGTGAAGAAACACAAACTATTCAATCGTGTATTGGTGTGCCATATGCATCAGGATTTGTAAGACCACTTGAAACTTCATCAATAACAAGTAACTACGGAATGAGATTTCATCCAACGAAACATCAATGGTTAATGCATGATGGAATAGATTTAAGTGCTAGAGTGGGAACAAATGTATATGCGGTAGCAGCTGGTAGGGTAAGTAAAATATCAATGGCAGCTACTCCGAATATTGCAAGCTCAAGTTGCGGTGGTAATAAAGTATATATTCAACATACAGTAGATGGTAAAAACTACACATCAGTTTATATGCATCTACACACTGTTAATGTAAAAGTAAATGATATCGTTACAATAATGACAGTAATAGGAACATCAGGTGGTGGTGAAAGTTATGATTATTGTACTACAGGAGGACACCTTCATTTAGGATTGATGATAGGATGGACAAGTGCATATTATGTAGATCCAACAAATTATATAAACTTTCCACCTAAAGGAACAAGTTTTTATTCAAGATTCTATTAAAATAATAGTGAGATAACTTCTTACTTATAATTCTTAAAAATTCTACTATTATGTAGAATCTTTTTTTAAAATAAATTATAATATGTTTATAGGAGTTATAATGTCATACACAAGTAATATCAAAAATGAGATATCTAATATTGAATATAGTGATAGTGAAACTATGGCTGAACTTTCTGCTATATTAAATATTGGTGTAATTATTTCTAATGATTCTTTTAGCATATATTCTGAAAATATAAGTGTTGCTAGAAGAATATATAAATTAATTAAAGACATATACCATATTAAAATCGATATGGACAACTCTGAAGTTAATAATATTAGAAAAAACAAACTAGTTAAATTAACTGTTTCAGAAAAATCAAATTTTATTCTAAATGATTTATCAATATTAGAAAGTGCAAAAAGAATATATGAACCCAAAGAATATTTAGTAGATGAGCTTAAGGATAAGCAAGCTTACTTACGTGGAGTCTTTATGATATGCGGAAGTATAAATGACCCTAAAACAAGTAGATATCATGCTGAGTTCGTCATCGATAATGAGAGTACAGCTAATTATATAAATGATTTATTAAATGAGCTTTCTTTTAATAGTAAAGCCATAAAAAGAGATAAAAGATTTATGGTATACATTAAAGAAAGCGAAAAGATTAGTGATTTTATTAAACTATTAAATGCTTTATCATCATTATTTTATTATGAAGACATAAGAATATATAGAGATAATAAAAACATGGTTAATAGACTTAATAACTGTGAGCAAGCGAATGTTGATAAAAGTGTAAAAGCATCAAATGACCAACTTGAAATGATTTCTAAATTAAGAAATATTACTGATTTTGATTTACTTGATGAAAAATTAAAAGAAGTATGTATCTATAGAGAAAAATATCCGGATGTTTCTTTAGAGGAGTTAGCTGAAATAATAAGTTCGGAAGTCGAAAAACCTATTACTAAAAGTGGAATAAATCATAGATTTAGAAAAATTAAAAAGATGCTTGAACGCATCAATATTTAAATAATTTTATCAATTAAACCATATTCAAGAGCTTCGTTAGGTTCCATATAATAATCCCTATCAGAATCTTTTATTATTTTTGATAATGTTTTTCCAGTGTTTTTTGAGAGAATTTTATTTATTTTTTCTCTCATTTTTATTATTCTATCAGCCATTATTCTAATTTCGGAAGCTTGTCCTTCTGCTCCGCCTAATGGTTGATGAATCATTATTTCTGTATTCTTTAATGAATATCTTTTTCCTTTGCATCCACTTGATAACAAGAAAGCTCCCATTGATGCACACATTCCAATGCCAATAGTTTTAACATCACTTTTAATATAATTCATCGTATCATATATAGCCATCCCTGAAGTAATACTTCCACCTGGTGAATTTATATATAAATTAATATCATTATTATTTAAAGAATCCAAGTATAATAGTTCACCTATTACTATATTAGATACTCTATCATTGATTTCCCCTTCAATAAAAATTATTCGATCGCAAAGCAATTTAGAGTAAAGATCAAATACCCTTTCGGTGTTATCTGTTTTTTCTAAAATATAAGGTATATTCATAATAGTCTCCTAATAATATTTTAATTATTTATTCTTTAATTATTCACAAATTCTTTATTTTTTGATATTATTATAATAGTGGAGAAAAAAGTATGAATAAGGACATAAAATTAGTTTTAGAAAATGGGCATATCATTAATGCTGAAAGAGGGATAACAGTAGGTGAAGTTTTGATTAAACTTAATGATAGTTCAATTATAGGTTTTATAGTTAATGGAAGAGCAGTTCCTACTAATTATGAAATTATGGATGATGCTCACTTGAAATTTATTGATATAGATAGCAGAACTGGAAGAAAAATATATATGAAAGGATTACAATTCATGTATCTTTTAGCTGTTTATGAATTATATAATGATTATACAATAGTTAGTATAAAACATTCTCTTGATAAAGCAATTTATACAGAGTTTAGTACCAAGAAACATATTACTAAAGATGATGTTAAAAAGATTAAAGATAAAATGAAACAATTATCTAAAGATGATATTCCTATTAAAAAAATAAGTTGTTCAAGAGAAGATGTTTTAACGTATTTAAATAGTGTTAATGAACCTGAAAAAATATTAAATTATACATATATGACTAGCGATTATGTATCTCTTTATGAATTGAAGGATATATATAATTATTTCTATTATTTAATGCCTGCTTCTACAGGAATTCTTAATAGATTTGATTTAACATTTGTAGAACCGAATGGTATTGTATTAAGTTATCCAATCGATAATAACGTACCAAAATATGTTCCATCTCCTAAAGTGTTAGATTCATTTAAAGAGTATGAAAATAAATTATCAAAATTAAATATTAGCTATGCAGGAGATGTTAATAAAATTGTTACTGAAAACAAGATTAAAGATTATATTCAAACCAATGAAATAATGTATGATAGTGAAATTAATTCAATTGCGGATAGAATTGTTAAAAACGAAAAGATAAAAGCTGTATTTATTTCTGGACCTTCTTCATCTGGCAAAACGACTTCTTCTAAAAAACTATCATTGTACTTAAAGAGTAAAGGAGTAGATTCATTTATTATATCTACTGATGACTATTATTGTGAAAGAGAAGAGTCTCCTAGAGATGAAAATGGAGAATATGATTTCGAAGTTGTTGATGCTATTGATTATAAATTGTTTAGTAAACATATTAATAAACTATTAAATGGAGAACATGTTTCAATGCCAACTTTTAATTTCATATTAGGTATAAAAGAATACAAAAATAAGCCAGTTACTTTGAACAGGAATCAAGTTCTTATTGTTGAAGGATTACATGCAGTAAATGAAAAGTTAAATGGTGTGATTCCTAAACAAAACAAACTTACTATTTATTTAAGTCCTTTTACACCTATTAGTTTAGATAGACATAATCATATTTCTACAACTGATTTAAGATTTTTAAGAAGATTAGTAAGAGATTATAGAACTAGAGGTTATTCTGCTGATGCAACTATATCTAAATGGTTGAATATGAGAAAGAGCGAAGAAATAAATATATATCCTTATCAAAGACAAACTGACTTAATATTAAATACTTCATTGTCATATGAAATAGGAGTTCTTAGAACATATGCAGAACCTTTATTATATTCAATTAGCATTGCTTCAGAAAATTATGAAGAAGCTGTTAGAATATTAAATTTTTTGAAGGGATTTATAAATATACCTAGTGATGATATTCCTTCAACAAGTGTTCTTAGAGAATTTATTGGAAATAGTTATTTTGAATAGGAGGAAAGAATGATAAGAATAGCGATTAATGGTTTTGGAAGGATTGGTAGAACTGCATTAAGATTATTAGAAGGAGATTTAGATGTAACTGTTGTTGCAATTAATGATTTAACAGATCCTGAACAACTTGCATATTTATATAAGTATGATTCTGTTCATAGAACAATTAAATCTAAAGTTTCATTTGATAGTGATGAACTTGTTGTTAATGATAATAGAATTAAGGTTTTTGCTGAACCTGATCCGTCTAAATTACCATGGAAAGAATTAAATATTGATGTTGTATTAGAGTGTACTGGAGTATTTACTTCTAAAGAAAAATGTAAAGCACATTTAGATGCAGGAGCTAAACATGTTGTTATTAGTGCTCCTGCTAAAGACGAAGTTAAAACTATAGTGTATGGGGTTAATCATATGTTGGTTACTGATGATGATGAAGTTATTAGTTGTGCTAGTTGTACTACTAATTGTTTAGCGCCTGTATTAGATTTAATTAATAACAAACTAAAAGTAACAAAAGGATTTATGACAACTGTTCATGCTATGACTAATGATCAAGAAACATTAGATATTCCTCATAAAAAAGGAATATATAGTAGAAGAGGTAGAGCTGCTTCTTTAAACATTATTCCAACAAGCACTGGAGCTGCTTCTCAAATAGGTAAAGTAATTCCTGAACTTAATGGAAAACTCGACGGTATAGCCTTAAGAGTACCCGTAGGGGATGGATCTGTTGTTGATATTACTGTAGAAGTTGAAAAAAATACAACAAAAGAATCAATTAATAATCTATTTAAATCTAATCAAAGTAAAACTTTAAAATATACAGAAGAACCAATAGTTAGTTCTGATATTATAGGTGAACAATGTGGTGCTTTAGTAGATGGACTATTAACAAACGTTATTGAATCCGATGGAAAACAGTTAATAAAAGTTGTTGCGTGGTATGATAATGAAGTTGGTTATACTGCTCAAATGATTAGAACAATTAAAATGTTTAAATAATACTATAAAAAAAGGGTCATCAATTATGACTCTTTATTTTATGCTTTTTTCTACTTCTTCTTTATCACTTAAATGAATTTTATTGTGTCCGATTATCTGATAATCTTCATGACCTTTTCCAAGTATTAATAATATATCATTCTCTTTAAGCAACGAAATACCTTTTCTGATAGCTTCTTTTCTATCATATATAACTTCATAATTATTGCTTGTTATTCCTTTTAAAATATCATTAACAATATCTTTTTCGTTTTCGGTTCTAGGATTATCATCAGTAATGATTGCATAATCACTAAGCATAGTTGCAATATTGCCCATTATAGGTCTTTTAGTTTTGTCTCTGTCTCCTCCACATCCTATAATTGTAATTACTTTTCCTTTTTTATATTCAAGAGTACTATTTATAACATTACTTTCAGCATCTGGAGTATGAGCATAATCTATAAATATACTATTGGTTTTATATTTAATCATTTCCATTCTTCCTGGAGGATGAGATAATTTTTCACTATATTCTATTACTTTATCAATACTTATTCCTGCATTAGTTACTAATAATAATGTGGTTAAATAATTATATATATTAAATTTTCCAACTAGGTCTGTCTTGATAGAATAACTATTGCTTTTATATTTAAAATCAAATGTACTTCCTTGATTTGTTAAATTAACATTATTAAAACTTAAATCCCCATTAGTTCCGAATGTAATATTATTATTGTTTTCTAATACAAATGTTTTATAATGTGGATCATCGCTATTAATAACAGCAATTTTATTATTTCTAGTTTTAGTAAATAAGATTCTTTTTGCATTAGCATAGTTCTCCAATGTTTTATGGTAGTCTAAGTGATCTTGAGTTAAATTAGTAAATGCTACTTCATCAAACTCTAATCCATATACTCTATTTTTATCAAGGGCATGGCTACTAACTTCCATAACTAAATATTCACATTTTTTTTCTTTTGCTTCCAAAAACATAGAATATAGTAAATCTACATCGGGAGTTGTATTGTTAAGTTCTCTTTTATCGTCTCCTAAATAAAAACCAATTGTACCTATATATGCTGTCTTATGGCCTAATAAATTTAATAACTGATAAGTTAAATAACATGTGGTTGTTTTGCCATTAGTACCAGTCACTCCAATTACTTTCATATCTTTAAATAATGGGTAATAGTTCTCGTATAAATAATTATTCAAATATTCTCTTGTATCGTTAACTATTTCAGTTTCTACAGAATATTTTCCATGCTCACATATTATTTTAGATGCACCATTTTTAATAGCATCTTCTATATAATCATGTCCATCTCTTTCAACATTCTTTATTGCAATGAAGGTATCTCCTTGCTTAACTTTTCTTGAATCGCTTTTAAGTTTTATTTCCATATCAATCTCCTGCTAATATTATATTAAATTAAAATGTTTTTTACAATTAAATAAATAGTAAAAAAACATATTTTTTTAATTATTAAGTAGAAAATAAAATATCAATATAGTATAATATGTAATAGGAGTAAAGTATATGGAGTTCAATAAGAAAAAATTTAGAAGTAACATTTTGTTTTTTATAATTTGTATAGTAGCATTAATTATTATATTATTATTGTCTTTATATAGTAATAAGAAAGTGACTCTCAAAGAAGAAGACCTTGGTGAGAATGAAGCTAACATTAAGAAATTAGTTATTAACGAGGTAATGTCATCTAATAAAGGAACTGTTACTGATAGTAATGGAAAAGTTTATGATTATATTGAAATATACAATGGAAATAACCATTCAGTTAATTTGAAAAATTATGGTCTTAGCGATGTTCAAACTGAAATTAAATATACATTTCCTAATATTGAGATTGAAAGTGGTGGCTATTTAATTATTTATTTAAGTGGTACAGCTGAAGATAATTATCATGCTGGATTTAAATTGAAATCTAGTGGTGGTGAGACATTAGCATTATTTAAACCTAATGGCAAAGTTGTCGATGCTATTAATACTGTGTCTCTTGACAGTAATACCGTTATGGCTAGAAATGAGAATGCTGAATGGGTAATTCAGTCATCTCCAACTCCTGGATATGCTAATACTATAAGCGGACATGAGGAATTTATTAAATCTTTAACTTCAACTGAAGATGGACTTATTGAGATTAACGAAATTCTTCCTAGTAATAAAGGAAATTTTAAAAATAAATATGGTGAATATAGCGGTTATGTAGAAGTTAGAAACAAAAGTGATAAAACGGTTAATTTACAAAATTATAGCATTTCAAATTCGAGTAATGTTGTTTATAAGTGGTCATTTCCTTCTATCTCATTATCTGCTGGAGAGGTAGCGGTAGTATTTACATCTAATAGAAATATTATCGATGGTGAAGAATTACATTCTTCATTTAAATTAACTAGTAGGGATGGAATTGTTATTTTATCAAATGACAAAGGTAAAATAATTGATACTGTTAAATATGAGAATTTAAGTAATGGAACTGCATTAATTAAACAAGATGGTTCTATGTTAGAAAGTAATATAATTAGTCCTGGATATAAAAATACTCTTGATGGAATTAAAAGTTTTCAAAAAGAGTATACTAAAGTTCCAAATGATTTGATTGTCAATGAAGCAATGAGTAATAATTATTCATATTTACCACAAAATGCAGGTAATTATTATGATTGGTTAGAATTATATAATAATAGTGGCGATACTATTAAATTGAGTGATTATTGTTTGACTACAAATACTGATACCATGTGTATGTATAAACTTCCTGACGTGGAACTTAAAAAGGGCGAATACTATATTGTAATAGCATCTGGAGATGAAAATTTATCAAATAATAGTTATAAACATTCCAATTTTAATATTTCTGATACACAAAGTTTGTATGTTACTAAATCTAAATCTGTTATTGATTCTATGTATGTTAGTAATATACCTAATGGTTATTCAATGGGTAGAAGTGGTAGTTTCGGTTATTATTATTTTAGTTCACCGACGCCAGGAGCACCAAATGGAAATGGAACTCAAGCTATATCTTATAACCCTGTTCCTTCTATTAAATCGGGCGCGTATAATAATGTTGAAAATGTTACTGTAGAACTCGCTGGTTCTGGAAACATATTCTATACAACAGATGGTTCTAATTCAACAACTTCTTCAATTAAATACAGTAGTCCTCTTGTACTTAGGGAGACTACTGTTTTAAAAGTAATGAGTTCTGATGAGGGAAAACTTAATAGTACTACTACTACATACAGTTATATTATTAATGAGAATCATTCTTTACCTGTGATTTCAGTTGTTATTGATCCTAATAATTTAAAAGCTCTTTATAAGAATGCTTGGACTGAAAAATATATAAAACCATGTAGTGCTGAACTTATAGAACTTGATGGAAGCGGTTTTTACATTACTGCCGGGTTGAAACTTTTCGGGGGTGCTACTAGAGGACATGCTAAAAAAAGTTTTGAATTAAAATTTAAAAAAGAGTATGGTTCAGCTAAATTACATTATCAAGTATTTGATGATGTGGATTCTGCAATATTTGATTCTCTTGTTTTAAGAACAGGTTCACAGGATGAAATGGGTACTGCATCTAAAAAAACTTTAATAAGAGATATAGTTGGTACTGCACTAGTGAGTGAATATACTTCAGTAGATGTTCAAGCATATAGGCCGGTAGCAATGTATTTAAATGGTCAATATTGGGGTCTTTATTTTATTAGAGAAAAGGTTGATGAAACTTTTGTTGCAAACCACTATAATGTTGAATCTAGTAAAACGGATACTGATTTATTAAGAATTGATAATCAAATTAAAAGTGGATCAACGGATAAATATAGAACAATGCTTAATTTTATTGATAAGAATTCTATGAGTAATAGTGCAAATTATGATGTGATTAAAGAACAAATTGATATTGAAAACTTATGTGATTTTTGGATTGCTGAAACATGGACTGCAAATAATGATATTGTTAATACTAGATTTTTTTCTAATCCTAATATTGAAAATGGTAAATGGAAATTTATATTTTATGATTTAGATTTTGCATTTTATAATGTAACTAAAAATTATTATTCATTTTCTACTCAATCTTCTGGAATGACTATTAATGGATATAGTACTTTTCTTCTTAGAAATCTTATGAAAAGCAGTGAATTTAAACAAACATATCTTGAAAGGTTGTCTTATAATTTAAAAAACACTTGGAATTCAGAAAATGTTATTAAAAAAATAGATGATGTAATTGCTGAAATAGGTGAAGATGAAATAAGAAGAAATCTTGAAAGATGGGGTGTCACATCGTATAGTAGTTGGCAAAGTAATATTGAATATTTAAAAAGTTATGCCAAAAAAAGAAATAGTTATATGATTAGTCAAGCTAAATCGTATTTTAACCTTTCTAATAGTGATGTGGAAAAATACTTTGGAGGTGTAGAATGAAAGAATATAAATATAGACACGAATTAAAGTTTAAAATATCTTCTTCTTCTGCGGAAGTATTAAAACAAAAATTATCATTAATAATGACTAAAGATAAATATGCAAAGTATAAAGATGGTTCCTATACTATTAAGAGTTTATATTTTGATGATAGGGAGTCTAGTTCATATTACGAAAAACTTGATGGTGTGCTTTATAGAAAAAAATATAGAATTAGGATTTATAATGATGATCCATCATTTATAAGACTAGAAAAGAAAATGAAACATAATAATATGACTTCCAAAGAACAAATGTTGATTTCAAGAGAAATATATAGTAAAATATTAGATGGTAATATAGAAGAAATAAAGAATGCTAAAGGTTTATTATTAGAATTTATTACTAATATTAAAAATAAAGCTTTAATACCATCAATAATAGTTGAATATCATAGAATTGCTTATATTTATCCGATAAGTGATGTTAGAATTACCTTTGATTCTGATATTAAAAGTGGATTATATAATTACGATTTATTTGATGAAGATGTACCAATGTATAGCGTTGATGAAAAAGGTAAACAAGTTTTAGAAGTTAAATTTAATGAAATATTACCATTACATTTAGCAAATATACTGGGAGATATTCCGTCTTGTAGAGAGGCTGTAAGTAAATTTGCTATTTGTAGAAGTATTAAGTAGGAGAGTGTGTAATGTATATTTTAAGTGTAAAAGATGTTATTAAAAATTCTGTTGTTGAAAGTTTTTCAGGTACAATAAGTACTGTTGATATGTTGCTTTCGCTAATTGTATCATTTCTTATAGGAATATTTATTATCTACGTATATAGAAAAACATATACGGGTGTAGTATATTCCAAAGCATTTTCATTATGTATATTAATGCTTGCATTAGTTACTGCTATGATTATTAGAACTATTAGTTCTAATATTGCACTTTCTTTAGGAATGGTTGGAGCTTTATCAATTGTAAGATTTAGGACAGCTGTTAAAGAACCTGTAGATACTGGATTTTTGTTTTGGGGAATATCTGCTGGAATAATGGCTGGTGCTGGATTGTATGTTCCTGCAATAGTTGCTAGTTTAGGCATTGGAGTATTATTCTTTGCTACATATTTAATGGGATTTAGAGTATCAAATAGATATTTATTGGTTCTTAAATATAAAAGCAGTTCTCATGAAAATATAATGAAGAAACTAAAAACATTAAAAAAATTTAAAGTTAGAAGTAAATCTATTTATGATGGTATTGTTGAATTATCAATTGAAGTAGATATTAAAGAAAATAAAGGTAAGACTGAATCTACAAGTGTTGTTGATCAATTTGAAGATGTAAGTGGAATAATAAATGCTAGTTTAATAGCATATCAAAATGATTTTGGAGATTAATTGGGGAATTTAAATGGCTAGAAAAAGAATTAAAATTAGACCAGTATTAATTACTATAAATATAGTGGTAATAATAATTATTATCGCTTTTTATGGTCTTAGACTATATAAATTTTATAAAGAAGAAAATAGCGTTGTAAATAATACGGGTAATACAACTTTTAAATCTATCTTACTCAATAAAGAGAGTTTGATAGATAAATCAAAGGGCCTTATATATGATGAAGACACTAACACTTATAATTATGTAGGTGAAGTTGACGATAATTATTTGTTTTATTCTGGTATTATGTTTAGAATTATTGGATTGGATAGTTCAGGTAATATTAAACTAATTAGTGATAAAAGTCTTACTTTATTATATTCTGGTTTAAATAAAGGCTTTGATTCATCATATGTTTATAAATGGTTGACTACTGTAGAAAATGAAAATAATACAGGTATATTCGAAAGTGCATTATATGATAAAGAAAACATTATTGCTAATTTAACATATTGTTCTGATACTATTAGCGATCTTTCTAATATAACTTGTGATAATCAAATATATTCGTATAAGTATTCATTATTATCTTTATATGATTACAATAAAGCTGGAGCAAATAAAAGTTTTTTAAATAATGGAGAAATTTTCTATTTAGGAACATTAAATGATTCGAATCAAAATTATTATATAGCTTCAACTGGTGAAATAGGTACTGATATTAGTAGTACGAAAATTCATGGTGTTAGACCTGTTATTACGATCAAATCTAATATTAAATTATTAAGTGGTAGTGGTATATCAGATGATCCTTACATTATTGAAAATCATGACATTAAAACTATTTCTGATACTTATTTAGGAGACATTATTAATTATTCAAATAACGAGTGGAAAGTTATTAATAAATTGTCTGACGGTGTTATTTTGGCGTTAAATGATGTCTTGAAGGATAATGAGGATAATTTATTAAAAACATTTGGCGGTTCTTCAAATCTTTATTCTAATTCAAAAAATACTATAGGTAATTATTTAAATAATACTTTTTATGAATCTTTAGAAGATAAAAGTTTGATAATGCCTAATGAATGGTATATAGGATCTAATAGTTTGACTAATTTAGATTATAGAGCTAAATATAATAATAATATAACACTTAATGTCGGAATGCTTTCTTTAGGTGATTTCTATGTTCAAGAAATACCAAATATATTAACAATTACTCCTGGTATAGAATCATCAACTATTATTATTGTTATTAATGATAAAAGTATTGCTTTTGGAGATTTCGTAGCTACTAAGTATAATGTTAGACCTGTTATTAAAGTAAAAAATGATAGTATAATAACTTCTGGTAATGGGGTAATAGAATCTCCATATACAATTGAAGAAAACAAAGAAGAAATTAGTGCTGAAACAAGTACTGAATAGGAGGAATAAATATGAACATGGAATTTAAAAATCCCAAAATATTCCTGATGTGTGGAAAAGCTAAACATGGAAAAGATACATTTTCTAGTTATTTGAAAGCTGTTTATGAAAAAAAAGGTAAAAAAGTAATAATAACTCAATTGTCAAAATACATAAAATACTATGCTAGGGAAATAACAGGATGGAATTTAACTGAAGAAGACAAACCTAGGGAATTACTTCAACAATTAGGAACATCTTTAATAAGACAAAAATTAAACAAAGATAATTTGTTTATAGATAGAATGATAGATGATATAGAAATTTTTTCTTATTTCTATGATGTTATTATTATAAGTGATGTCAGATTAGAAAAAGAAATAAATGATTTAAGAAAAGCTTATCCTAATTTAATTTGTGTTAAGATATTTAGGCCTAATTTTGATAATGGGTTAACAGATGAGCAAAAGAATCACTTGACTGAGATTGGACTTGACAATTATAATGGATTTGATGTAAAGATTGAAAATACAACTTTAGATAAACTTAGAGAAAGCGCCGAAAAATTATACACAGATGCTGAAAGTCAGGTGTAGATTATGAAGAGTATAGAAGGGGTTGACGTTAGCAACAAAAAAGTTATTGTCAGAGTAGACTATAATTGTCCTATAAAGGATGGAAAGGTATATGACGATACTAAAATAAAAGCAAGTTTAAAAACAATTAATTATTTAATTGAACATAATGCTATAATTATATTACTATCTCATTTAGGAAGAATTGAAAAAGAGGAGGATAAAATTGATAAATCACTAGAACCAACAGCTTCTTATTTATCTCGTCTTGTACCATCAAATGTTTATTTCATGCCAATAACTAGAGGAAATGTTTTGGATAGAACAATTAATAATTTAAAACCAAAAGAAATACTAGTTATTGAAAACACAAGATTTGAAGATTTTCCTTCAAAATTAGAATCATCATGTGATGAATCATTATCGAAATATTGGGCATCACTTGGAGATTTATTTGTGTTGGATGCATTTGGTAGTTCACACAGAAACCATGCTTCAACATATGGAATAAGCAAATATATTCCTTCATATGCTGGTTTTTTAGTTATTAAAGAAAAAGGTATGTTAGATCAAATTATTTCAAAAGATAATACTTTAATAATGGGAGGATCAAAAGTTGCTGATAAAATTAAACTTATAGATAATTTAATAGATAAAACTGATAAGTTTCTAATAGGTGGTGCGATGTGCTTCACATTTTTGAAAGCAAAAGGGTATAATGTTGGCGAAAGTTATGTAGAAGATGATTCGATTCCATATGCTACTGAATTGCTTAATAAAAATGGGAATAAAATAGTTCTTCCTGTAGACATAGTAACAAAAATAGGCGTGAGAGAAGTAACTGATATGGATGATGATGATATTGGATATGATATTGGTCCAAAGACAATAGAACTATTTAAAAATAATTTATCTGAATCAAATTTAATTTTATGGAATGGACCTTTGGGTAAATATGAAGAAGATGATTATGACTTTGGAACAAGAAAAATATTAGAATATCTAAAAAGTTATAAAGAAGAAAATACTATTTTAGCTGGTGGAGATATTATATCTGCTGCTAATAAGTGTATGATAGAATTTCCAAATATGTGTACTGGTGGTGGCGCTACTCTTGAATATTTAGAAGGAAAAGAATTCAAAACATTTTCTAGATTAGATGGAGAAAGCAACTATTAAAGATGAAGAAAATTATATTAAATCAAAAATGTTATTTAGATTATGATGAAGAACTAGAATTTAAGAAACAATTTGAAAAATTGTGTATTAATAACTATGAATTTATACTATTTCCACCAATACTATATTTAACATTATTTAAAAATGTTAATTATAGTATTGGAACTCAAAACTTTTTTAGTTATAATGAGGGCTCATTTACAGGAGAAATAGCATTAGAATCTTTAAAAAAGTTAGGCATAGACCACTCATTAGTAGGCCATTTTGAAAGAAAAAAAATAATCGGTGAAACATATTCTATAGCAAAAGAAAAACTATTTAAATCTCTTAACTCAAAATTTTATACAATTTTATGTTTAGGAGAGCAAAAGAAAACAAAAAGGCCATTCAATTACATAAAAAAAGAACTTAATTATTATTTAAAAAATATAGAATCTACTAATATCAAGTACCTATCGATTGTGTATGAACCGAATTGGGCTATAGGTACCGCAGAAGTACAATGCATTAATAAAATAAACAAAACCATAACGCAAATTAAACAATATGTATTTAATAAATATAATATTGATATTGAAGTTTATTATGGTGGTTCTATAAATAAAGATAATATCAAAGACGTTCTTAATGTAAGCGATGGTGTAGTATTAGGTAGAACATCTGTAGAAATTAAAACAATTAAAGATATGTTATTATAATTACATTATGACAAAATAAACTTATATTAAACAATAATATACAAAATAATTATTCAATTTTGTATATTTTTTAATGTACAATAAGGAGGAAAAATGAAGGCAAGATTATTAGTAGTAGATGATAGTGTTCATTTAATTGAATTGTTACAGACATTTTTTGAAAAGAGTGAAATAGCTGAAATAGTTAGAGTAGCTCACGATGGGGAGGAAGCAGTTAATCTATTAACTAATGAAATAGACACATTTGACATTATGTTGCTTGATATAATAATGCCACGTAAAGATGGAATATTTGTATTAGATTACATGAAAGAGTATAAAATAGAAAAAGACACAATAGTTATGACATCATATGCTGAAGAAAATATGATAGAAGAAATTAGCAGTTATGGAGTAAAATATTTTGCTTTAAAACCATTTGATTATAATGATTTGGAAAAGAAAATTTCTAAAATCATTTTAAAGAAAAAAGAAGTTAAACAAGTAATTGATTATGGCGAAAAGTATATTAATATTAAAATAACTAAATTACTACATGCGTTAGGGATTCCTTCTCATATCAAAGGATACCAATATATCAGAACTGCAATTATGATGGTATATAATAATCAAGAATTAATTGGAGGAATAACAAAAGAGTTATATCCGGATTTATCAAGTAAATATAAAACATCTTGTCAAAAAGTAGAAAGAGCAATTAGACATGCTATTGAAGTAAGTTGGTTAAGGGGGGACATTGACTTAATGGAAGAAATATTTGGAAACAGTGTCAGTATTGATAAAGCCAAACCAACTAACAGTGAGTTCATCGTTACTATAGCAGACAAACTAAAACTTGAGATGATAGATATTAAATAATTTATTTTTTTTAAATAATATGCTAAAATTATCTTGAGGAAAGAAATATGAAGAAAATAATATTATTAATATTAGATGGATTTGGTGTAAGAGACGATGATAATGGAAATGCAATCAAAATGGCTAATTTACCAAATTTAAGTAGTATTATGAGTGCTTATCCTGTATCTGAATTAGAAGCAAGTGGAGAAGCTGTTGGTCTTCCAAAGGATATACCTGGAAATTCTGAAGTTGGACATACTACAATTGGATGTGGAAGGGCAACATTACAACCATTAAAATTAATAGATGATAAGATTAAAGATAAATCTTTTTTTGAAAATGACGTTTTATTAGATTTAATGGACTATGTAAATGATAATAAATCAACATTACATATAATTGGACTTTTATCAAATGGAGGTGTTCAATCAAGCTTGGATCATTTCTATGCATCAGTCGCATTGGCTAAAATTAGAAAAGTAGAAAATGTTATGTTACATTTTATAACTGATGGAGTAGATTCATCACCATATTCTGCTAAAAAAATAATAGACAGTTTTCTTGAAAAAACATCTAAGTTTGATATGGCACAAGTTGGAACAATTTGTGGTAGATATTATGCTATGGATAGAAATAATAACTATGATAGAGTCAAGAAAGAATATGATGCGTTAGTATATAATGTAGGTAATAATTTTAATGATTTATCTAAATGTATAGATTTACACTATAAAAACAATATAAGTGATGAGTATATAAATCCTAGTATAATTACGAAAGGATCAAACATAAAAGATAATGACGCAGTATTATTTATAAATTTTAGAAAAGAAAGTAATGAAGAACTAATTGATGCATTAATTAATCCGAATTTTAATTTATTTACAACAAAAAAATTAAAGAATATTAGATATGCATCTCTATATAATATAAATAGTGAAATCGATGCAGCTTTTGCTACAGAACCATTATTGAATACATTTGGTGAATATTTAGCAAGTTTGGATTTTAAACAAACAAGAATAGCTGAATCTGAAAAGTATCCACAAGTAACTTATTATTTTGATGGTTGCGAAGAATTCAATGATAAAAATTTATTTAAAATATTAGTACCATCTGTCAAAGTACAAAGATATGATATGAAACCAGAAATGTCAGCGGTTAAAATCACTCAAGCTGTTATGGATGCAATAGATGATGATTTTGATTTTATTTTAGTTAATTATGCCAATCCTGATACTGTTGCTCATACTGGAAATTTACCAGCCACTGTGAGAGCTCTTGAAGTTTGTGATTATTGCATTGGCAAGATACTTGAAAAGGCGACTGATAATTTTTATGATTTGGTTATTACTTCAGACCATGGAAATGTTGAATGTATGAAAGATTCCGAAGGAAACATATATACAAATCATACTATGAATAAAGTTCCTTTTGTAATAGTAAATAAAAACTATAAAATTAAAAATAGTGGTACATTAGCTGATGTAATTCCTACAATAATAGATATGTATGAAATAAGTAAACCAAAAGAAATGACAGGTGATTCTTTATTAATTAAAGAATAATCTGTTTTTTTCTTAAAAATGTTTATTTATTTTTTATGTTATGATATAATACTTTTGAAAATAGAAAGAATAGGTGTATAAAAATGAAATTTGTAGATCCGAATAATCCGGGGACCGAAAATACTGATGAATCCCCATTATTTAGAAATGATGGTGAAGTAGATCTTATGAAAAGTGAGAATGGATTTGAAAATATAACAGGGAATAGTGTTGATACTCCGATTGTTGAACCTTTAGCGGAAACTATTTCTACTCCAGAACAGTTAAATCCTGTTCAAGATATAATTGAAGTTAAAGAAGATGTTGTGAATGAAATCCCTGTTGAAAATAGTACATTTAATTCTAGTCCGTTAGAAACTAATGCCGCTGAATTAAATAACAATCCAATATTGCCACCTGATAATAAAGATATTAATGAACCAATAGTCAACCAAGTAAATCCAGTTGTTAATGAACCAATATTAAATACTTCAAGTGAACCAAATAATTCATTATTCGACAAACCGAAGAAAAAAGGAAAAGGATTATTAATTACAATATTAATTGTATTGTTACTTGTAGGAGCTGTTTGTGCATATTATTTTGTATTTTTATCATCAAAGAATGTAATTGGTAAATCATTCGATAAAATCAATGTTGAAGTAAGCAATAAATATGAAAAACTAACAGTGACAGATAAACCTAAAAATTTAATATTATCAGGAGATTTTAGTATTTCGTCTGATGTTAAAGAATTAAAAGATATATCAAAATTTAAGTTAAATTATGATTTTGGAATAGACATTGAAAACGAAACGTTAAAAGCTAACGTTGCTGTTAATTATGATAGTCAAAAAGCAATAGATTTATTAGCATATTATAAGGCAAATATATTTTATCTTAATGAAGAAAGTCTTTTACCTAGAATGTTAATGCTTGATATGAGTAATTCTAAAATAGATTTTTCAGCATTGATGGAAACTGAAAATATTAATTATCCATACTTAGTTAAGGTAGTTACTACTGCTATTAAAGATAATATTGATTTCTCTAAAATAAGTAAGACTTTATCATTTAACGAAACAACTGATTTTGTGGCGATTAAATTAGTTTATGCATTTGATACTAATGAAAATAAGAACTTAACTACATCAGTAGTAAACGCAATTTTAGATGATGAAGAGGCGCTAAATATTTACTCAAAAATTAATAATTTGACAATCGATGAGGCTAAAGACAAATTGAATTATACATTAACAAATACTGATTATAGTGTAAAAGCAACTGATATAACAACTTATTACAATGTATTTAACGGAGAATTATTAAAGATAGTTATTTCGAGCGAAGAAGAAAAAGTAGAGTTCACAAAGAATAAAGATGATTATACAGTTGATTGCATATCATATGGAGATGAGGCAACATCAATTAAAATTGTTTCATTAAAGGACTATAGTGAAATAAAAATAAGTGGAAGTATGTTAACACAAGGAACAACTTCAACATTTGAAATGAATATTAAGAATAGTAATGAAAACGAGAATAAGACGACTACTTCGATAGAAGCTATATATACTCCGGATATAGATAAATCATCAGAAAAGGTTACTGTTAATGTTAAATCAAGTTTTGAAAAAAATGCAACAATAGAATCAGTTGATACTAAAGATGCTGCAGCTCTAGATCAATGGAGTGCAGAGGAACTTAATGGATTATATAATAATATATATGAATTATTGTCAAAGTTTGGTTTAGAAGATTATATAACAGAATAATAAAGATATAAGACAAGTTAATTCTTGTCTTTTTTAATGTAAAAAATATTAAACATATATGGATTTTACAAAACTTTTTAAAAAAACACTTGATTTTTAGGGACTTTTGACATATAATTAGTTGTATTCGGCTGGCAATGATATGCAAGGTTGCTGATACACCAGGTTAAGTTGAATTACAATTTAATTGAATATCAGGTAATTTGCATTGAGCAAGTCTATATTAAAATTTATAGGCGAGGAGGAAATAATATGTCAAAAGACAAAGTAAGAATCAGACTTAAAGCTTACGATCACAGAACTGTTGATGAAGCTGCTGCTAAAATTGTTGAGACTGTTAAGAGAACTGGTGGAGTTGTTAGTGGTCCTGTACCATTACCAACTGAGATTGAAAAAATCACTGTATTAAGAGCTGTTCACAAGTACAAAGATGCTAGAGAACAATTTGAAATCAGAACACACAAGAGACTTATCGATATCGACAATGCAACTAAAGAAGTAATTGATGCACTTGCGCATTTGGATTTACCAAGTGGCGTAGATATCGAAATTAAAAAATAAGATTATAGGAGGAAATAATGAAAGGAATCTTAGGACGTAAAGTAGGAATGACTGAAGTATTCTCTACTAACGGTAAACTAATACCTGTCACAGTTATCGAAGTAGACAACAACGTTGTAACTCAAGTTAAGACTGTTGATAAAGATGGGTATGAAGCAATTCAATTAGGCGTTTTCGATAAAAAAGAAAAAAGTTCTAATAAACCAGAAATGGGACATGCAAAAAAAGCAAATACATTACCTAAGCGCTTCGTAAAAGAAATAAGAGGAGTTGAATCAAGTAACTATACTGTTGGTCAAGTTATTGATGTAAATGTATTTGAAACTGGAGAAGTAATTGACGTAACAGGAATCTCAAAAGGAAAAGGTTTTCAAGGAGCAATTAAGAGATGGAATCAATCTCGTGGACCTGAAACACATGGTTCAACATATCATAGAAGAGTTGGTTCTTTAGGAACTATGAGACCAATGAGAGTATTCAAAGGTAAGAAATTACCTGGAAGAATGGGTGGAGAACAAGTAACTATTCAAAATCTTGAAGTAATATCTATTGATAGTGAAAATAATTGTATTTTAGTAAGTGGAAACGTTCCAGGAGCTAAAGGAACATATGTATTTTTAAGAAGTTCAATCAAAGGAACAGCAAAAAGAAATCCTGTAGAATTGATTTCTTATGAAGAACAACCCGTTCAAGAAGAAATAGTTAGTGAGACTGTTGAAGTTAGTGAACCTGTTACAACTGAAGAAGTAAATGAAACAGTTGAAGAGGTTAACAATGAAACTCCAGAAGAATCTAAAGAGGAGGTTTCAGAATAATGTCAAAAGTTAAAGTATTAAATTTAAATGGTGAAGAAGTAAAAGATTTAACTCTTACAGATAGTGTATGGAACATTGAAGTTAATGAAAATGTAATGTTTGATGCAGTAAATGTAGCTAGATCTTCTGCAAGACAAGGAACATCTTCTACTAAAACAAGAAGTGAAGTAAGAGGTGGAGGAAGAAAACCATATAAACAAAAAGGAACAGGTAATGCAAGACAAGGATCTACTAGAAGCCCTCAATGGCCTGGTGGTGGAATTGTATTCGGACCTAAACCAAGAAGTTTTGATAAAAAACAAAATAGAAAAGAAAGAATATTAGCATTAAAGAGTGCTTTATCTGCTAAATATCAAGATAAAGAATTAATAGTAGTTGATTCATTAAATCTTAATACATCTAAAACTTCAGATTTTATAAAAACATTATCAAATTTGAAAGTTAACGGAAAAGTATTAGTAATTTATAATGAAGATAATAATAATTTAGAATTAGCAACTAGGAATAATCAATCTGTAGTTGCAATTAAATCTAACTATATTAATGTACTTGATTTAGTTGCTAGTAATTACTTAGTGATAGATGAAAGTTCTATTAAAAAATTAGAGGAGGTGCTTAAATAATGGATATTATAATTGCACCAGTAATAACTGAAAAATCAGAATATTTGAAAAATAATCAAAATGTTTATGTGTTTAAAGTTAAAAATTCTGCTAACAAGACTCAAATTAAAAATGTTATTGAAAAACAATTTAATGTTAAAGTAGTTAGCGTTAATACATTAAATGCAAGACAAAAGGATAGAAGAGTAGGAAAATACACAGGTAAAACTGCTGCTTATAAAAAAGCATATGTTAAACTTGCAGAAGGCTCTTCTATAGAATACTAGGAGGAATAAAATGCCAATTAAAAAATTTAAACCTAATACTCCTGGAACAAGAGGAATGAGTGCTTTAGTTAATGATGAAATTACTAAAAGAACTCCTGAAAAAAATCTTCTTGTTAATAAAAGTAAAACAGGTGGAAGAAATAATCAAGGTAAAATAACTGTTAGACATATCGGTGGAGGAAACAGAAAAAAATATCGTCTTATTGATTTCAAAAGAAACAAAGATGGTATTAAAGGAAAAGTTGCATCTATTGAGTATGATCCTAATAGAAGTGCCAACATAGCATTAATTAATTATGCTGATGGAGAAAAAAGATATATTATTGCTCCTCTTAACATAAAAGTTGGGGATGTAATTGAGAGTGGAGTTAATGCAGATATTAAAATAGGAAATGCATTACCACTTGAAAATATGCCAGTAGGTACTACTGTTCATAATGTTGAATTAAATCCAGGAGCTGGAGCTAAAATGGCTAGAAGCGCTGGAAGTAGTGCTCAAATTTTAGGTAAAGAGGGTAAGTATATTATTCTTAGACTTAAGAGTGGTGAAACAAGAAAAGTACTTTCAAATTGTAGAGCTACAATTGGTGAAGTAGGAAATACTGATTATGAATTAGTAAGTTTAGGTAAAGCTGGAAGAAAAAGACATATGGGAATTAGACCTACAGTTCGTGGATCAGTTATGAATCCTAATGATCACCCACATGGTGGTGGGGAAGGTAAAGCTCCAGTAGGACATGCTCAACCAAAGACACCTTGGGGTAAACCAGCACTAGGATTAAAGACTAGAAAATCTAAGAAGTCAAGTGAAAAACTAATTATGACTCGTAGAAAGAAATAAGAAAGGAAACGTACAAATGTCAAGAAGTTTAAAAAAAGGTCCATATGTATTTGATAGATTATTGAAAAAAGTAAGAGCTTTAAATACAAGTGGTAAAAAAGAAGTAATTAAAACCTATTCAAGACGTTCAACAATATTTCCAGATTTCGTAGGGCATACATTTGCTGTTCATAATGGACGTGAATTTATTCCTGTATATGTTACTGAAGATATGGTAGGACATAAATTGGGTGAATTTGCTTTAACTCGTAAATTTACAGGACATGCTGCAAGTTTTGCTACAACAAATAATGCAGGTGCGAAGAAATAGGAGGTTAATAAATGGAAACATATAGTATACATAAAGGAGCTCAAATTGCTCCATTAAAAGCTAGAATGACTTTAGATCTTATTAGGGGTAAGAAAGTATCTCAAGCAAGAGCAATACTTGAAACAACTAATACTAAAGCTAGTAGATTAATCTCTAAGGTTCTTAATTCTGCTGTTGCAAACGCTGTAAATAATTTCAAAGCTAATGAAGAAGAACTTGTAATTAAAGAAACTTATATTAGTGAAGGAAGAACACTTAAAAGAAGAAAAGCTGCATCTCATTCAAGAGTTGCAAAGAATTATCATAGAACTAGTCATATTTATGTTTGCGTAACAGATAATAAGACTATGAAGGAGGACTAACAAATGGGTCAAAAAGTAAGTCCAATAGGATTAAGATTAGGAGTAAATAGAGATTGGGAGAGTAAGTGGTATGCACCAACTAAAGATTTCGCTAAATATTTAAATAATGATATTAAAATTAGAAAATATTTAGAAAAAGAATTAAAAGGATGTGCTGTTGGCTCAATCGTTATTGAAAGAAATAAAAAGAGAACAAACGTTACAATCAATACGTCTAAACCAGGTATCGTAATAGGTAAGGCTGGTGCTGATATTGAAAGACGTAAAAAAGCTCTTCAAAAAATGACTGGTGAAGAAATTTATTTATCTATAGTTGAGGTTAAAAACCCTGATTTAAATGCTAATTTAGTAGCTGAATCAGTAGCAACTCAAATAGAAAATAGAGCATCTTTTAGATCAGTACAAAAAAGAGCTATAAGAAATACAATGAAAGCAGGAGCTAAAGGTATTAAAATAGCTGTATCTGGACGTTTAGCAGGAGCTGAGATGGCTAGGACAGAATTTTATACTGAAGGTACTGTTCCTCTACATACATTAAGAGCTGAGATAGACTATGCTCATAAAGAAGCAGATACTATTTATGGTAAAATAGGCGTTAAAGTATGGATATATAAAGGAGAAATACTTCCTGCTAAGAAAATTGGAGGTAAAGAAAATGTTAATTCCAAAGAGAACTAAATATAGAAAACCTCATAGAGTAAGTTATGAAGGAAAAGCCAAAGGAAATACTGTATTAACTCAAGGTGAATATGGTCTTATGGCTAAAGAAGGATCTTATATAACAGCAAGACAAATTGAGGCAGCTAGAATTGCGATGACTCGTTATATGAAATCATTTAAAAGAGGAAAAATATTCGTTAATATTTTCCCACACTTAGCAAGAACTAAAAAACCTGCTGAAGTACGTATGGGAAGTGGAAAAGGTAATGTTGAAGAATGGGCAGCAGTAGTCAAAGAAGGTAAAATTATGTTTGAAATGACTGATGTTACAGAAGAAATTGCTCGTGAAGCATTTAGACTTGCTGGTCATAAATTACCTATTAAAACAAAATTTGTTATGAAAGAAGAGGTGGCTAAATAATATGAAAATGACAGAAATTAGAAAATTAAGCACACCTGATTTAACTAAAAAAGTAGAAGAGAATAAAAAAGAATTATTTAACTTAAAGTTCAGCGCATCAACTGGTAATTTAGAAAAACCTCATAGGATTAAAGAATTAAGACATGAAGTTGCTAAAATTAAAACTGTTATTAGAGAACGTGAACTTGGAGAAAGTAAGGAGGAAAAATAATGGAAAAAGCAAAACAAGAAATAGTAGGAAGAGTTGTTAGTTCAACTAACGATAAAACTATTACTGTAGCTGTAGAAAGTTATAGAAACCATCCACTTTACAAAAAGAGAGTTAAATCTACAAAAAAGTACGCTGTACATGATGAGGATAATAAAGCTAATGTTGGAGATATGGTTAAAGCTGTATCTTGCAGACCACTATCTAAAACTAAAAAATATACTTTAGTTGAAGTAGTTGAAAAAGCTGTTATTCTTTAAGAAGGAGGAAAAGAGTTATGATACAACCAGAAACCCGCTTAAAGGTAGCTGACAATTCAGGAGCTCGTGAAATCTTAGTAATCAGAGTACTTGGTGGAAGCGTTGTTAAAAGCGGAAATATAGGTGATATAGTTGTTGGAACAGTTAAAAAAGCTATTCCTAATTCTACAACACCAAAAGGAAAAGTAGTAAAAGCTGTTATTGTTAGAACAGTACAAGGGGTAAAAAGAGCTGATGGATCACACATTAAATTTGATGATAATGCTTGTGTTCTAATCAAGGAAGATAATAGTCCTGTAGGAACTCGTGTTCTAGGACCTGTTGCTCGTGAACTTCGTGATAAAAACTTCATGAAGATAGTTTCACTAGCATTAGAAGTATTATAGGAGGAATCTTACATGAAAATTAAAGTCGGAGACACAGTACAAGTCATTACCGGTACTAATAAAGGTAAAGAAGGCAAAGTACTTAAAGTCTTAAGAAAAGACAATAGAGTATTAATAGATGGTGTTAATATCATTAAAAAGAATGTTAAACCAAATGCTAATAATGAGACAGGTGGAATACTTGAAGTAGAAGCACCTATTCATATCTCTAATGTTAAAGTTATAAATGGTAAAGAGTCTAAAAAGGAAACTAAGAAAGAAGTAAAAAAGGAAGAAAAAGCTTCTAAAAAGACTACAAAAAAAGAAAGTAAGTAGGTGAATTATGGAAACATTAAAAAAATTATATGAAGAAGAAATAGTTCCAAACATGATTAAAAAATTTAACTATACTACTAAAATGCAAGTTCCACGTCTAGAAAAGATAGTTCTTAATATGGGTGTTGGAGATGCATTAGCTGATCAAAAATATTTAGATGCAGCAGTAAAAGATTTAGAAGCAATTTCTGCACAAAAACCTGTAGTTACTAAAGCTAAAAAATCTATATCTGGATTTAAATTAAGAGAAGGAAATAAAATAGGTTGTAAAGTTACTTTAAGAGGAGATCAAATGTATTCTTTCTTATTGAAACTTATAAACGTATCACTTCCAAGAGTAAGAGACTTTAGAGGAATATCTAAAAATAGTTTTGATGGAAGAGGTAATTATACTTTAGGTATAAAGGAACAATTGGTATTTCCAGAAGTTGAATATGATCAAGTTATTAAGATAAGAGGACTTGATATAGTTATGGTTACAACTGCTAAAACTAATGAAGAAGCACTTGAATTATTAAAAGGCTTTGGATTACCTTTTAGAAAGTAAGAAAGGAATAAACAATGGCAAAAACAAGTAAATTAGTATCTCAACAAAAAGGAAGCAAATTTTCTACAAGAAATTATACTAGATGTACTAGATGTGGTCGTCCACATGCTGTACTTAAAAAATTTGGTCTATGTCGTATTTGTTTTAGAGAATTAGCAAGTAAAGGACAAATACCTGGCGTTAAAAAGTCAAGTTGGTAGTATTTAAGTTGGGGGTACAATGGCAGAAGAAACACTTTTAATTTTGTTAAGAGATGAAATTAATTGTCTTCAAGAATATTCAAATGAACAATCTGAAATATTCTTTTCCGAATTATTGGAACCTTCTAATAATTTATATGAAAGAAGTATTGAATTATCAAGAATGATAAAAGAATGTTCACAAAGAATTGCTTTTTATCAAAAGCAATTAAAAGATCTTGGATTCTTTATTGAAGAATCGAATGATATGAAATTAAACCAAACATTAACAGGCAGTTGTTAATAAGAAGGGAGGCCTATTATGGTTAATGACACTATAGCAGATATGCTTACTAGAATTCGTAATGCTGGTGCTATGAAATATAAAACAGTTGAAATACCTGGTACTAAAATGACAAAAGGTATAGCAGATATTTTGACAAAGGAAGGTTTTATTGATGGCTATGATACACAAAAATTAGCTGTTGGTGAAATGTTAGTATTAAATCTAAAATATTCAAAATCTAAAGAAAGAGTAATCTCTGGCCTAAAGAGAATTAGTAAACCAGGATTACGTGTATATGCTAAGGCTGATGAAATGCCAAGGGTTCTTAATGGATTAGGAATCGCAATAGTATCTACTTCTGAAGGTCTTATGACTGATAAAGAAGCAAGAACTAAAAAACTTGGTGGAGAAGTTTTAGCTTATATATGGTAGGTGGATTATGAGTCGTATTGGAAATAGAATACTTACTATTCCACAAGGAGTAGAGGTTAATGTTGATGGTAATTTAATTACTGTCAAAGGAACAAAAGGTACATTAGATTTTAGATTTAGAAATGAAGTAATTGATGTTAAAAATGAAGATGGAAAAATAAGTGTTTCAAGAAAGAATGAACTTAAGACATCTAAACAATTACATGGAACTACAAATGCTATAATTAACAATATGTTAATTGGAGTAAGTGAAGGATTTAAAAAAGAACTTGAAATTAATGGTGTTGGTTACAAATTTCAAGTACAAGGTAATAAAATTGTTATTTCTGCTGGGTATTCTCATACTGTAGATATGATTGTTCCTGAAGGAATAAAAGTTGAGATGCCTGAAAAGTCTACAACTGAATTAATTATTACAGGATATGATAAACAAGCAGTATCAGAATTTGCTGCTAATATCAGAAAAGTAAGACAACCTGAACCTTATAAAGGAAAGGGTATAAAGTATAAAGAAGAACATATCCGTCGTAAAGAAGGAAAGAAAGCTGCATAGGAGGTAAAAAATGATAAAAAAAGAATCAAGAAATAAAACTAGAGTTCAAAGACATATTAGAGTTAGAAAAAATTTATCTGGTACAACTGAAATACCAAGATTATGTGTATTTAGAAGTAATAATGCTATCTATGCTCAAATAATTGATGATACTAAAGGTGTAACATTAGTTAGCTCATCTTCTTTAATACTTAAGGAAAAAGTAAACAATATTGAAACAGCTAAAAAAGTTGGAAAAGATATTGCACAGAAAGCTAAAACAGCTAAAATCAAAACAGTTGTATTTGATAGAGGCGGTTACCAATATCATGGAAGAGTAGAAGCATTAGCTGATGCTGCCCGTGAAAATGGATTAGAATTCTAGGAGGATATAATGAGCGAAAACGATAAAAAACAAGTTAACGAAAATACTAATAAAGTTCATGATAACAAAAAAGGTAATCGTGAATTTAAAAAGTTTGATCGTGAACCTAAAAAATTATATGAAGACAAAATAATAGCTTTGTCTAAAGTTACAAAAGTTACAAAAGGTGGACGTAATTTTAGATTCTCTGCTACTGTTGCTGTTGGAGATAGAAAAGGAAAAGTTGGAATTGGAACTGGTAAATCTAAGGAAATACCTGTAGCAGTAAGTAAAGCTATTAAAGAAGCTGAAAAAAATATTGTACAAATCGATTTAGTTGATGGAAGAACAATATCTCATGAAGCAGTCGGAATAGTTGGTGCTGCTAAAGTTATGATTAGACCTACTAAAGCTGGACGTGGAATTATATCTGGTGGAGCTTCAAGAATTGTTCTTGAACTAGCTGGAGTTAAGGATGTTGTTTCTAAATCACTTGGAAGTAACACTCAAATTAATACTGCTAAAGCAACAATTAAAGCTTTACAAAATCAAAGAAATATTGCACATATTGCAAGTCTTAGAGGAAAAAGTGTAGAGGAGGTACTTAAATAATGAAATTAAATGAATTAAAAAGTGCTAATGGATCTACTCATAGAAGTAAAGTTGTTGGAAGAGGACCAGGAAGTGGTCATGGTAAAACATCAACACGTGGAGAAAAAGGCCAAAAGGCAAGAAGTGGTGTTTCACTTCATCCATGGTTTGAAGGAGGACAAACTCCATTATATAAAAGACTTCCAAGACGTGGATTTAGTAATAAAAGATTTGAAACTAAATATGCAATTGTTAACGTATCAGATTTAAATAGATTTAAAGATGGAGATACAATTACTCCTGAATTATTGAAGGAATCTGGATTGGTTAAAAAAGAATTAAGTGGTGTTAAAATATTAGGTGGTGGTACTTTAGAAAAGAAATTAACTGTAAAAGCTAACGTATTTACTAATACTGCCATAACTAAAATTGAAGAGTTAGGTGGAACAACGGAGGTGATTTAAGATGTTTGCAACATTTAAGCAAATATTTAGATCTTCTAATAAGGATTTAAGAATAAGAATATTGTTTACATTATTTGTATTATTCATATTTGCTCTTGGAAACTCTATTACTGTTCCGGGAATGAATGTAATAACTGGAAATATAGGATTCTTAGAATTATTTAATGCTATGAGTGGTGGAGGATTAAAACAATTCTCAATATTTGCTCTTGGTGTTATGCCATATATTTCTGCATCTATTGTAATTCAAATTCTTCAAATGGATATTATTCCATATTTTAAAGAATTAAAAGAAATGGGAGAAGAAGGAAGAAGAAAAATTAATAAAATAACACGTTATGCTGGACTTGCAGTAGCATTTATTCAAGGTTTCTTCTATCCAATGTTATTCTTTGGTAAATCAGCTTATTCTATGACAGAATGCTTACAAATATCTATTATATTAACAGCAGGTACTGCATTCTTATTATGGTTAGGTGATCAAATTACTCAAAAAGGAATTGGAAATGGTGTATCACTATTGATTATGGCTGGTATTGTTAATACACTTCCAAATATGTTTGTTAATGCATATACAGAGTTAATTCCTGATGCTAATAATACTTTGATAGCATGTGTTAGTTTCGGTGTATTTATATTGTTGTATTTAGCAATTATTGTTGGTGTTGTATGGATGCAAGAAGCGGAAAGAAGAATACCAATTCAATATTCTAATAGGAGTTCATCTTCTTATGGAGGACAACAAACATTTTTACCATTAAGACTTAATTCTGCTGGAGTTATGCCTGTTATCATAGCTAGTGTTATTATGGGTATTCCTTCAATAATTAGTTATTTTGTAGAAAGTGCTAAACCTTTTATTAACACATATTTATCTACAAGTAAGCCTATTGGATTTAGTATTTATATTATTTTGGTATTTGTATTTACATATGTATATACTTATATGACTATAAATCCTGATGAATTAAGTAAAAACTTAAATAAAAATGGGGGCTATATTCCTGGTATTAGACCTGGAAAAGAAACTAAAGATTATATTTCAAAAATTTTAAGTAGAATTACATTTATGGGTGCGATATTCATATGTGTAATTGCTGCATTACCTACTATATTTACATCTCTAACTGGTCTTTCAGATTCAATTAGACTTGGTGGTACATCAATATTAATTGTTGTAGGTGTTGTAGTTGAAACATATAAGCAATTAGAGAGTTCTGTTGCTTCGAGAAATTATAATAGGAGATAATATATGAATTTAATTTTAATAGCGCCACCTGCTGCTGGAAAAGGTACCATGGCATCTATGTTACATGATAAATATGGATTAATATGTATATCAGCAGGAGAATTATTAAGAGGTGTTGATCCTAATACTGAATTAGGAAAGCAAATAAGAGATACGCAATCAAGAAGAGAACTTGTTAGTGATGAAATTACTAATGAGTTAATGAGACAGAGGCTTATGAAAGATGACGTTAGGAGTGGATTTATTCTTGATGGTTATCCAAGACGTATGGCTCAAGTAATTGCTATCGAAAAAATATGTGAAGAATTAAATTTGCATATTGATAATGCTGTATTATTAAATGTAGATTATGATACAGCACTTAAAAGAACATTAGGTAGACAAGTATGCCCTAAGTGTAAAAAAACATATAATAGATTAACTGGAGTTAATGCTCCTAAAATTGAAAATATGTGTGATGATTGTAACATTGAATTAATAACTAGAAATGATGACAACGAAGAAACACTTAAGAAAGGATTTGATACCTATAATGATAATGCTTTATCAGTAGTAGAGTATTATCGTAAGAAAGGCAATCTGATAGAATTAAATGCAAGTGGTTCTGCCATTTCAACATTTGAAGAGTTTGTCAGTAAAATAGGAAAATAAATGATTAGTATTAAAAGTAGTGAAGAAATTGATCTTATGAGAATAGCTGGTAAAATAACTTATGATTTATTAATGGATTTAAAGGATATTATTAAACCGGGTATTACAACAAAAGAGATTGATAAGTACGTATATGACTTTATTATAAGTCATGATGCTACACCTTCATTTCTTGGTTATGAAGGGTATCCCGCTAGTGCTTGCGTTAGTATTAACGAAGTTGTAGTACACGGGATCCCAGATAATACTAAGCTAAAGAATGGAGATATAGTTTCAGTTGATGTTGGTGCTGTATACAAAGGTTATAATTCCGATACTGCATACACTTACTTAGTAGGTGAAGTAGATAAGAATGTAATAAAACTTGTAGAGGATACAAGAAAAGCCCTATATAATGGGATGAAAGAAGTTAAAGCAGGTGTTAAACTTAATAAAGTTTGTACTGCTATAGGAAAAGTTGCAAAAGATAATGGATATGGTGTATTTACTTGTCTTACAGGTCATGGTGTAGGAAAAGATTTACATGAAGATCCATATATTCCAAACTATAGTAATCATGAGAGTGAAGGAATAATTCTTAAAGAAGGAATGACTTTAGCGATTGAACCTATGTTTAGTTTAGGTACTAAAGAAGTGTGGCTACTTGAAGATGACTGGACGATTGTAACAAGAGATGGAAGTAAAGCAGGACATTTTGAACACACTATTCTCGTAACTAAAGATGGTTATGAGATATTAACAGGAGAGTGAACATGGCCAAAGAAAAAGACGGTTATATTGAACT
>CAZJEW010000007.1:0-43902 GCA_964545285.1 uncultured Clostridium sp. | reverse complement strand
CCCCCTGAAGAGAGCAATCATTATGTTTACATTTAATAATATGTTTGTTATATGAAATCTTCTAGTAGTGATATAATGATATTATATAAGGAGAGTATTATGAAGAAAATAATGTTTGCATTTATGCTTTTTAGTTGTATCTTATTATTTGGATGTACTAAGGTAGAAAAATATAGTTCATGTGAAGAAATGATGGTTAAGGCTGGACCTTGGGAAAAGAAAGGCAATATATCTACTATATATACTTTTAATGAAGATGGCACTGGTATAGCTCATCTCAATAGTCTAGATTATACTACTACATGGAGAATAACTGAAGGAACAATTTATTTACACTATGCTATTGATGATATTACATATGATTATAATTATTCAATAAGTTGTGATTTAGAAAATCATGCATATAAAATTACTAATTCATCAGGAGATAGTACTGAATTTGTAATAAAAGGAACTCAAGTATTTGAAAAACTTTCAGGTAATAAGGATTCATCATTAAAAGGAGTATGGTATTCTGAAACTGGTAGTGCATTTGTATTAGACAGTGATCAAAATAGTGGTTCTGGTTTTTATAATACAAATGATAAGTTATTTTATATTTTAACTCCATATGATTGGGAGGGAACTAACAAAGAATTAACACTACAAAATAAATATACTGGTAAAGAAACAACTTACACATATGTAATTGATAATGATATATTAAAATTATATTCTGATGGTGATGTAGTTGGAACATATAGTCATGTTAAAGATGGATATAAAATTGAAACTGAATAACTTATACATTTTATAATATTTTATAGTATAATAATATTATTAATTGGAGTATTCATATGAATCAAGATAAAATAAGTAAATTTATAAAAGAAATAAGAAAGAAAAATAATCTTACGCAAAAAGATTTAGCTGATAAATATAATGTTACTTATCAAGCAGTAAGTAAATGGGAAAATGGTAAAAATTTACCAGATACATTATTATTAAAACAAATGAGTAAAGATTTTAATGTAAGTTTAGATGACTTATTTGAAGGTGAATATAAAAAAACAAATAAAAATAAAAAATATCTTTTATATGTATTAATATTTATAATAGTAATTATTTCAATTTTATTAATATTCAAATTAACTGAAGAAAATGATTTTCAATTTAAGACTTTAACAACAACATGTAAAGACTTTAATATATCAGGTAGTATATCATACAACGATAATAAATCTGCAATATATATAAGTAACATAGAATATTGTGGAGGAGATAATAAAGAATTATATAAGAATTTAGAATGTACTCTATATGAAACCTATAATGATACCAAAAAAATTATAAGTACATATCATTATGAAGGAAACGAGATATTAACATTGGAGGACTTTCTTAGTAATGTAAACTTTATTGTTGATAATTATGTTAAAGCATGTAAAGAATATTCACTAAATAATTTATATTTACTTATAAATGCAACTGATTTAGATAATAAAGTCATTTCATATAAAGTTCCATTAGAATTAAAAGATGAATGTAATAATTAACTCAACTAATAGTTGAGTTTTTTCAACTAATTATTTATTGATTATTTATAATTTTTTTATTATCATTATAAAAGAAGGAGAAAAATATGAAAAATAATACAATTATTATATTATTAACTTTATTAATAATTTCTATTTTTATATCTATTTACTTATTTGTTGATAAATCTAATAATACTTTAGAACCCCTACCAGTCCAAGAATTATCTGAAGGATTAAGAGGTACTTATGGAATAGATAAGAACATTAACGAGGGTACAATAGATAATTATTTAGGAAGAAGTGATACAGTATATAGGGATTTAAGAATGCTTGTTGATAGTGCTACATGGGAAAATAAAGGTGGAGAAAGAATATTAACAGGATTTATTGAAGGATTTGAAGTTATACCGTATGCTTATTTAACTGAGTTTCCACAAGAATATATTGATCAAAAAGCAAGCGAAAATGTTTCTGGATTATATACAGGTAAAACATTATTCCATTTGGATAGTGAAGGAAATTATGTTGCTAATTATAA
Organism: uncultured Clostridium sp.; assembly: GCA_964545285.1. GTDB lineage: Bacteria > Bacillota_I > Bacilli_A > RF39 > UBA660 > CAG-1000. The sequence goes on along the minus strand of CAZJEW010000007.1, from coordinate 41,847 downwards.
AGAGTCTATGGAAATATTAGAATATTTATTTCCAAAAGATAAATATATTTTCTTAATATGTGGTGCCGGAGGATATGCTAATTTTGCTAAAAAAATGTTAATATCATTAGGCTGGGATGAAACAAAAATATATAATATAGGTGGATATTGGAGTTACAATGGTAATCATTCAATAAGTACTATTAATAATAATGGTACAGATACTACATATGATTTTTGGAAAGTTCTATATCATAATATAGATTTTGATTCATTACACGAGGCTAATTAATGAAAAAAATAATAATTATATTATTTGTTTTAATTGTGTTAGTAGGGTGTAATAGTACTGAAAAGTTTTATTTAAGTGATAAATATTATAACAATAATGAATTAAATAGTATTACTGTTGATGAAGTAGAAAAGTTAATTAATGAAAAAGATTCATTTGTTTTATATACTTATAATAATTATTGTACTTTACCAATTTCTTGTGAAGATATATTTACTTCATTTATAGAATCAAATAATATTAGTTTTAATTCTTTATCATTTAGTGAATTAAAAGAATCTAGTATATATGAAGAAGTAAAATATGCTCCATCTATTATTATATTTAAAGAAGGTAAAATAATAGATTATTTAGATGCTAATGCGGATAAAGATTTAAATAAATATCAAGATGTAGATGAATTTACTGAATGGATTAGTAACTATATCTATTTAGTAAAAAAATAGTAAACAATCTATGCATTTTGTTAAGATTGTGTTAAAACTATAAAAATTTTGATATACTAAATTTAAGGAGGACTTGTGAGAAATAAATTTTTAATAATTTTAATAGCATTTTTTGCCTTTTTTTCTTTAGTAGGATGTGATAAAGAAGCTGTATTAGAAAAAGGTGATGATACTAACACTAATACCAATGATACAAATGAAGAATCAGAAACTGATTTAAAATTATATTCAGATGATAGTAAAATAGTTTTTAATTTTAATGATTTATATTATATTACATACTATCATAATGGCGAAACAATTACTGGACTTGAATATGTATATGATTATGGTTCATATGAAACAGCAAAAATGTATGTTGATTCTTATGCTATTAATGATTCTTATAAACAAGAAAACAATGTTAAAAGTATAAAACAAAATGGACAATATTTAATAATAACTTTTAATGAATCTGAATATGAAGATCAAACATTAGAATCTATCAAACAAACATATTCTTATTTGGAACAAGTTTATAATAAGGACTAATATAATTAGTCTTTTTTTATTATTTTTATTTTGCTATACTATTATTAGGAGATAATATGACAAAAATTTGTGAAGACTTTTATAAAAGAATGAAAATATTACATGAAACTTCAAGAATAGAAATACCATCTCTTGGTGAATTTGATGATGTGTTTAAGGATAATGCATCAAGAATGCATTTTATTTCATGCTTATTAAGATTGGATATAGATGGTAATTTATCCCCTAAATTACATGATTTTATTAAAGACAATTATGAATTTTTAATAAATTATGAAAAAGGTAAAATAAGTGAAAAACATTTAAGTGTTCCATTATCTATTGTAAGAAGTATTAAAGAAGAAAAAACAACTATTCCATCGTTAAAGTCATTACCCTCTAATGAGGAAATTTGTGTATTATTAGACCTAATAACTATTAATAATAGAATGTGTACTAAAACATTTTCAAAAATAAATTTTAGAATTAAACTTCCTGATAATACTATACATAGTAATATTATAGAATCTTTTAAAATTAATAAAAGTAACATACCTCATTTAATGGGACTAACTAGTAGAGATAGTTCTTTGCTTGAAGTTTTTGTTAAAATAGATAAAAAGAATAATCCGGATTTATATGATGAAGAAGGTAAACCTAAATATAAAGAAAAAGGACCTGCTTCAAGAATAGTTGAATTCTATACAAGTAATGATGGTAAAAAAATAATTATTGAATTATATAAGAAACAAAGAGATTTTTTAAAAAAACATAGTACTACTAAATTTAAAAATATTGATGAATTTAAAAAAATATTTTATGAAGAATTAGGATTCCATTATCCGTTAATAGAAATATCTAATATGTTTGCTAAAAATATTGGTTTATTTAACTTTATGGATTTATCACATATATCAGAAATAATAGTTGATTATTTTGATCAAAGAAGTGGTTGTGATGTATTTTTGGTAGATTATAACTCTACTCAAAATGCTGAAGATGTTGAATATTATACATCAATTGTTGCTAGATATTTTGCTTTATATGAAATATTTGCTAATCTAACTGAAGAAGAAAAACAAATCTTTTTAAGTGAAAGTGGTAACTCTTTAGGAATAAACCCTAAAGTTGATGAAGTGTTTTTAGAACAATTAAGAGATAATTATAGTAAAGGCTTTTTAGAAACATTTAGAATAAGCAATGATATATTAATAAAAGAAATTGAAAAGAGAAAGAAAACGTTTAATGATCAATTTGGATATAATATTCAGCTACTCGGATTTGCTAAAACAAATGATAGTGAATTAGAAACTAGTTTAAATGAAAGGGTATTGTTTGATAGATATTGTAAAACATTAAAAGTTTGCTCAGTGCCATTAATGATGCAAGAGTATCTCACAAAAGGAAGAGGATATTTTATAGATCAAATATCTAGCAGTAATGGTGGAATGTTTAGAGTGTCAAATTGTCCTGATGAGATAAGCTATTTAGAAAAAGAACAATTAGTATTTGGAAAAACACCAGAAAGTACAAGAAAATTAGATGAATTACGTGGAAGATATAATGAAATGTTAGAAGTTCAACAACAATATGTTGCTTATTTAGGTAATACATTTGATAATAATTTTACTAGGTAAAAATATATTTTTTATAATTAATTTGATATAATAAATAATTGAAAGTGGAGGAAATATGATATATTCAAAGGAAGTTGAAAATATGTGTAAAGTAACTAAAGGTGCTAATCATGAATCTGCTCCAATTCCTGAAGAAGGTAAGTGGGTAAGAGCAAAAGATGTTAAAGATATTAGCGGACTTACACATGGTATAGGTTGGTGTGCACCTCAACAAGGAGCATGCAAATTAACATTAAATATTAAAAATGGAATAATAGAAGAAGCATTAGTAGAAACTTTAGGATGTTCAGGTATGACTCATTCTGCAGCTATGGCGAGTGAAATACTACCTGGTAAAACTATTTTAGAAGCTCTTAATACTGATTTAGTATGTGATGCTATAAATACTGCAATGAGAGAATTATTTCTGCAAATAGTATATGGAAGAAGCCAATCTGCATTCAGTGAAAATGGTTTAGTAATTGGAGCTGGGCTAGAAGACTTAGGTAAAGGTCATAGAAGTCAAATAGGTACATGTTATAGTACTGTTTCTAAAGGCCCAAGGTACTTAGAATTATCTGAAGGATATGTTACAGAGATAGCATTAGATTCTAACAATGAAATAATAGGATATAAATACATTAATTTTGGAAAAATGATGGATAATATTAAGAATGGAATAGAACCATTAGAAGCAATAGAAAAAGCTAGTGGTAAATATGGAAGATTCGATGAAGCAACTAAAATCATTGATCCAAGAAAGGAGTAATTTATGGCAATATTTGAAGGTTATGAAAGAAGAATAGATAATATTAATAAAATATTAAAAGAATATGGAATCAAATCTATTGATGAAGCAAAAAAAATATGTGATGAACATAATGTAAATGTATATGATATAGTAAAGGGTATTCAACCAATTTGTTTTGAAAATGCTTGTTGGGCATATACAGTAGGCGCAGCAATAGCATTTAAATCTGAAGCAAAAACAGCATCAGAAATTGCTAAAATGATAGGTATAGGATTACAATCATTTTGTATACCAGGAAGTGTAGCAGAAGAAAGAAAAGTTGGCTTAGGACATGGAAATTTAGCAAGTATGTTATTAAGTGAAGAAACAGATTGTTTTGCATTTTTAGCGGGACATGAATCTTTTGCAGCTGCTGAAGGAGCAATAGGTATAGCTGCTTCTGCTAATAAAGTAAGGAAAAGACCTTTAAGAGTTATTCTTAATGGTTTAGGCAAAGACGCAGCACAAATAATATCAAGAATTAATGGTTTTACATATGTACAAACAAGTTTTGATTATTATACTAGTAAACTTTCTATAGTAAATGAAACATCTTATTCAAAAGGTGAAAGATCTAAAGTAAGATGTTATGGTGCTGATGATGTGAGAGAAGGTGTTGCTATAATGCACTTTGAAAAAGTTGATGTATCTATAACAGGTAATTCAACAAATCCAACAAGATTTCAACATCCAGTAGCTGGAACATACAAAAAAGAATGTATTGAACAAGGAAAAAAATATTTTTCTGTAGCTTCTGGTGGTGGAACAGGTAGAACATTGCATCCAGATAATATGGCAGCAGGACCTGCTTCTTATGGTATGACTGATACAATGGGTAGAATGCATAGTGATGCTCAATTTGCAGGATCTTCATCTGTACCAGCTCATGTTGAAATGATGGGGCTTATAGGTATGGGTAATAATCCAATGGTAGGAGCAACTGTTTCAGTTGCAGTAGCCGTATCTCAAAATAAATAATTTTTCAAAAGAATCTTAAATGATTCTTTTTTTATTGACATTAAAAAAACATATGATAATATTGTTAGGTACCTTACAAAGAGGAGGGAGAGATAAAATGGATAGAAGTATTGGATATGAAATTAAAACAGTCGATAGTTTGATAGCAAGAAAAGGTTTTAGAGAATCTAAAAAACATAATAGTATTTCAACAACCCCTTTGCAAATGAAAATAGTAGTTTATTTGTTAGATAATATAAATAATGATATGTATCAAAAAGATATAGAAAATATTTTTCAGTTTAGAAGATCAACTATATCGGGTATATTAGATACAATGGAAAAAAATAATATACTATATAGAGAAAATTCTTTGAAAGATAAAAGAAGTAAAAGAATAATATTAAAAGAAGATGTAATTAAAATGGTATCTGATTTTAAAAAAAATATTAACGAGTTTGAAAAACAGGTAATTAAAGATATTCCTAAAGATGATTTAAATATTTTTTTTAAAGTAATTGATAAAATAAAAAGTAATTTAAAGGAGGAAGATAATGATAAAATTGTTCAAAAATTTTACTAAAAAAGAAGTTGGTTTAATTATAGTGTGTATAATGCTTGTTGTAGGACAAGTATGGCTTGATTTAAAATTACCAGATTATATGTCTGAAATAACAGTATTAGTCCAAACAGAAGGTTCTAAAATATCTGATATACTAATTCAAGGAAGTTATATGTTATTGTGTTCTTTTGGTAGTTTAATATCATCAATAATAGTTGGATATTTAGCTGCTTCTTTATCAGCTAAATTTTCTAAAAATGTTAGAAAGAAATTATTTAATAAAGTTGAAACATTTGAAATGGAAGAAATTAAAAAATTCAAAACTAGTAGTTTAATTACTAGAACAACAAATGATATTACTAATGTTCAAATGTTAATTGCTATGGGGTTACAAATGATGATTAAGGCTCCAATAACTGCTGTATGGGCTATTTGTAAAATAATCAATAAGAATTATACATGGAGTATTATAACAGCAGGTGGTGTTTTAGCATTAATACTAATGGTTACTATTCTTATTATTACGGTATTGCCTAAATTTAAGGTTGTTCAAAAACTAATAGATAAAATAAATGGACTAACAAGAGAAAATTTAATGGGTATTAAAGTAATAAGAGCATTTAATGCTGAAAAATATGAAGAGAACAAATTTGATAAAAGTAATCAAGAATTAACAAAAGTTCAAATGTTTAATCAAAGAATGATGGGTATAATGTCTCCGGTTATGTATTTAATAATGAATTTATTAACATTATCAATATATTTTGTTGGTGCTAAACTTATTGATGAAGCACTAATGATGAATAAAGTAACTTTATTTGGAGATATGGTTGTATTTTCATCTTATGCAATGCAGGTAATAATGTCATTTTTAATGTTAGCATTAATATTTATTATGTATCCTAGAGCAAGTGTATCAGCCGAAAGAATAAATGAGGTATTAGATACAAAATCAAATATAGAAGATGGAACAAGTGATGGAATAAGCAATTTGAAAGGTATAGTTGAATTTAAAAATGTATCATTTAAATATCCGGATTCTGAAGAATATGTTTTGAAAGATATTTCATTTAAAGCAAATACTGGTAATACGGTTGCGTTTATAGGATCAACCGGTAGTGGTAAATCTACATTGATTAATTTAATTCCAAGATTTTATGATTCTACTGAAGGAAATATACTAATAGATGGAATAAATGTAAAGGATTATAAATTAAAAGATTTACACAATAAGATAGGATATATTCCTCAAAAAGCAGTTATGTTTAGTGGAAGTGTAAAATACAATGTTACTTATGGAGATAATGGAAAAGCAAAACCTAATGATAATAAAATAAAAGAATCAATTAAAGTATCTCAAGCAACAGATTTTGTTGAAAAAATGACTAATAAGTATGATTCATTAATATCACAAGGTGGAACTAATATATCTGGAGGACAAAAGCAAAGATTGTCTATAGCAAGAGCAATAGCTAAGGATCCTGAAATATATATTTTTGATGACTCATTTAGTGCTCTTGACTATAAAACTGATTATATGTTAAGAAATGATTTGAAAAAATATACAAAAGATGCAACATCATTAATAGTAGCACAAAGAATTGGAACTATTAAGAATGCTGATTTAATTGTTGTTTTAGATAAAGGTAAATGTGTAGGTCAAGGTAAACACAAAGATCTTCTTAAGAATTGTGAAATATATAAAGAAATAGCTTATTCGCAATTATCAAAGGAGGAATTAGAAAATGAATAATGGATCAAGAAATAGAAAACCAATGATGGGTGGACCTGGAGCAATAGAAAAACCAAAAGATTTTAAAAAGGCTATTAAAGAAATATTATCTAGTTTAGATAAATTAAAATATTTATTATTTACAGCATTTTTATTCTCTATTATAAGTAGTATTTTATCTATAGTTGGACCCAATAAAATAAGTGATTTAACAGATACTATAAAAAACGGATTATTTGTGGGAATGGATTTTGATACTATTAAAAGTATTACTATATTTTTATTAATATTATATTTATGTAGTGCTTTATTTAATTTCTTACAAAGTTATATTATGGCAACAATTTCAAATAAATATGCTATGAAATTAAGAAAAGAAATATCAATTAAAATTAATAAATTACCTCTTAAATATTTTGATACTCATAGTTATGGAGATATTCTCTCAAGAGTTACAAATGATGTTGATACTATAGGGACTTCTATGTCTCAAAGTTTGGGACAATTAGTTGGAGCTATAACACTATTAATAGGCTCTTTAATAATGATGTTTGTTACAAATGCTATATTAGCATTATCAGCAGTATTATCTTCTATTTTAGGATTTGTTGCAATAATTATAATAATGTCGAAATCACAAAAATATTTTACAAGAAGACAAGTGGAATTAGGTAAATTAAATGGACATATTGAAGAAATATACTCATCTCATAATGTAGTTAAAGCATATAATGGTGAAAAAGAAGCAAATGAAAAATTTGATACATTAAATGACAATGTGTATGAGTGTAATAAAATGAGCCAATTTTTATCAGGTATGATGCCATCTATTATGGGATTTATAGGCAATTTTAGTTATGTTGTAGTTTGTGTTGTAGGAGCCTTATTAGTAATGAATAATAGCATTACATTTGGAGTAATAATAGCATTTATTATATATGTAAGATTATTTACAAGTCCTTTATCACAAATAGCACAAGGCTTAACTCAATTACAAAGTACATCAGCAGCATCAGAAAGAGTATTTGAATTCTTGAGTGAACCAGGAATGGTTAAAGAAGAAAATATGGATAAACTAAATAAAGAAGATGTAAAAGGGAAAATAGATTTTAATGATGTGAAATTTGGATATAATGAAGATAAAATTGTTATTAAAGACTTCTCTTGTAAGGTAAAACCTGGTGAAAAAATAGCTATAGTCGGTCCAACTGGAGCAGGAAAAACAACAATAGTAAATTTATTAATGAAGTTTTATGATATTAATGATGGAGATATTATTATAGATGGTAAATCAATTAAAAAATTATCAAGGGATAATATTCATAATTTATTTGTAATGGTTCTTCAAGATACATGGCTATTTAATGGTACTATTAGAGATAATATAAAATATAATAAAACACATATTACAGATGAACAAATATGGAATGCACTGAAAGTAGTAGGTATAGATCATTTTATAAAATCACTTCCAAATTCTTTAGATTATGTCATAACTGATAATGAATCAATATCAGCAGGTCAAAAACAATTATTAACAATTGCAAGAGGTATGATAGAAAATGCTCCATTACTTATTCTTGATGAGGCTACATCCTCTGTAGATACAAGAACTGAAGAATTAGTACAAAAAGCAATGGATAAATTAACAGAAGGAAGAACATCATTTATAATTGCTCACAGATTATCAACAATTAAAAATGCTGACATAATATTAGTTATGAATGAAGGAAATATTATTGAACAAGGAAATCATAAGGAACTAATGAAAAAGAATGGATTCTATGCTGAACTTTATAATTCTCAATTTAAGAATTAACTAATTACCAACAATTGGAAAACTATATTAATTATAATGAATCATAATAATAATAGGTGATTTTTATAAAAAATATAGTTTTTAAATTCGCAATTTTTCTATTATTATTTTTTATATTTAATTTAAATGAAATAGATTCAAATAGTGATTTAAAAACTCTATATAATGTAGATGATATATATGAAGAAAATTATTATACAATATATTTCAAAAATATAAATTCACATAAATTAAATAACATATTAAAAGAAAATAACATTAAAGTATTAAGTTATATAATAAATGACAAAAAATATTATGCAAAAAACATTAATGAATTAATAGAGAAATTTTCTAATAATTTATCTTTAGAAGAACAAATAATTAATAATATAAATGGAATAAAAATAGATGGTATTACTACAAGATGCCAAGTATTTCAAATAATTAATTTGGAAAAAAATAAATTAATATATTAAACTTATTAATAAAGCAAAAGAAATAAAAACTTTAATTTTTACATATTTTATATTATAATACTTATATAGGCTATAAAATGGTAATAAAAAGAAAGTATATAATTGTTATGGTTATGCTGTTATTAGCAGGAGTTTTAACATTAACTCTCGCTTATTTTGGTGTAAATGTAATAGGAGGCCCAGCTAATAGTAGCGGGGTATTAACAGGAAAATTTTCATTAACATTATCTGATTCTGTGGTAAGTATTAGCAATTTATCACCAATATATGATGAATATTATGAAACTCAAGCATTCAGTAAAACATTTACAGTAACAAATCCATCAAGTAGTACACTAAATGTGTGTGCAACAGTAACATTAAATATAACAAGTATTCCAGATGCATTAAAATCACAATATTTTAAATATAAAATAGTATCATCAGATGGATTATCAAAAATAGGAGATTTTTATGGTGCCTCAACGACAGAAGACTTAATATTGTTAGAAGGAGCATTTTTAGAACCGAATGAAACACAAACATTTACATTATATATATGGATAAGTTATGCAGAAGGAGTAGATCAATCATCAATGTTAGCTAATTCTTTATCTGCAATAGTAAAAGTAATTGGAAGTGACACAAGATATGAAAATGCATGTAGTAAATGGTATGAAGAATGTGATAGCACTGATACTAATTTAAAATGTAAAGTATTAACTGATAATGTATCATATGCAGATAACGTAAGTAGCCCATATGTAACAGCAAACACAGGAATAAATTTTACAAATATAAGTAGCGATACAAACGGGAAAGGATTATACTATACAATCGACACTTCAAAAACAGAAGATGGTAAGAGAGTATATTATTATAGAGGAGCAGTAACAAACAACTATGTAATATTTGGAGGATTTTGTTGGAAAATAATAAGAACAAATGAAGATGGAAGTGTAAAATTATTTTATTGGGGAACATCAACAGATAATACCTGTTCTGCAACTGCATCAGCTCCAACATCTCTTACAAGTATCAAATTCAATTCAACATATGGAGATAATGCCTATGTAGGATATATGATGGGGATAGCTAACGAATGTAGTTCAACAACAATGTGTGGTGGATCAACAAAAACAACTTCTTCAGAGCAAGCACAAACGAATACTTATGAAAGTACAATTAAATCATTATTAGAATCATGGTATCAAACAAATATACTAAATCAGGGAACAAATGTTACGAACTTAATAAAAAATGTAATTTATTGCAATGATAGATATATATCGCTTAAAGATAAAATTGGAAATGTAAGTAATACTAAAAGTGGTTTTGGAACTAATCTAACTTTTTATGGTGCTTCTGAAAGAATTGTATCAGAAACGTCATGGACAGTTAATTCTAATGCAAATCCACAATACAAGTGTACACAAAATAATGACAAATTTACTTTAAGTGTGGAAAATGGTGGAACAAATGGATACGGTAATAATAAACTTACTTATCCAATAGGTTTGATTACAGCCGATGAAGAGTTTTATGCTGGTGGAATTTATGGAACTGGAAATCAATCATATTTTTTGTATACAAATAATTATTATTGGACAATGAGCCCATTTAGATATGATTCTAGTATCTCGCGTAATTGGGTAATGTATTCAGGTGGGTATTTAGGCAATGGGTATGTATTTAATAGTTATAATGTATTCCCAACTATTTCAATTTCATTTAATTCTACAATAACAAATGGAAATGGTACTATTGGAGCACCTTATTTAATCAGTACAAATTAATTTCGATATTACATTTTTTAAATTAATAATTATTTTTTATTTGTTTTTTGTTGTATAATAAAAATAGGAGTGTGTTATGAAAGATTATACAATAGATGGAAATGAAGCATGTGCAATGGGTGCATATTTATTTAGTGAATTATGTGGAATATATCCTATTACGCCTGCTAGTCCAATGGCTAGTTTAATAGATAAATGGAGTGGTCAGGGAAAAAAGAATTTATATGGAGATAGTGTTAAAGTAATAGAAATGCAAAGTGAAGCGGGTGCTGCAGCTGTAACACATGGTGCTTTACAATCAGGGAGTTTAGGAACTACGTTTACAGCATCACAAGGTTTATTACTAATGATACCAACAATGTATAAAATTGCTGGAGAAATGTTACCTTGCGTTATACATGTTGCTGCTAGAAGTTTAGCGACTCATGCTCTTTCTATATTTGGAGATCATCAAGATATATATGCTACACGAAGTACTGGTTTTTGTATGCTATCTTCTTCTTCAGTTGAAGATGCATATTATATGAGCATAGTATCTCATTTAAGTGCTATAGAAGGTAGTCTTCCTTTTTTACATTTTTTTGATGGATTTAGAACAAGTCATGAACTTAATAAAGTAAGTTTAATTGATGAAAGTGAAATATTAAAACTAGTTTCTTTTAAGAAAATAGATGAATTTAAAAATAGAGCTTTAAATTTAGGAAAAGAAATTACAAGAGGTACTGCAGAAAATGGAGATGTATATTTCCAAAATACTGAAGTAAGAAATAAATATTATGATGATATGCCTGATATAGTAAATAAATATATGTCTAAAATTAATAAAATAGCTTCAACAAATTATAAACCATTTGAATATTATGGTTCTAAAAATGCAACACATATTATTATCGCTATGGGAAGTGTATGTGACACAATAAGAAGTGTTGTAGATGAACTAAATAAAGATAATACTAGAGTGGGTATGATAGAGGTTCATTTGTATAGACCTTTTAGCAGTAAATATTTATTAGATGTTATTCCAGATACTGTTGATACTATCGCAGTTCTTGATAGAACTAAAGAAGCAGGCAGTATTGGGGAACCTTTATATTTAGATGTTGTTCTAGCCTTACAAAAAAATAATATAGCTATATATGGAGGTAGATATGGATTATCTTCAAAAAATGTATCACCTGATGATATTAATGCAGTCTATTATAATTTGTTTGAATATAACCCTAAAAATCACTTTACAATTGGTATTACAGATGATTTGACACATTTAAGTCTAGAACCTAAAAAAATAAATATTAAAACTGATTATAAAGAAATTAAAGTATGGGGATTTGGATCAGATGGAATGGTTGGAGCATCAAAGAATTTTATGAAAGTACTAGGAGATAAGGAAAATACTTATGTTCAAGGATATTTCGAATATGATTCAAAGAAAAGCGGAGGAGTAACTATATCTCATTTAAGAGTAGGCCCTTCAAAAATCAAAGCACCTTACTTTTTAACAAATCCTGATTTTATAGTTGTCTCTAAAGATGTATACTTAAGTAAATATAATGTATTAGAAAATATTAAACAAAATTCTTTGCTATTAATTAACACTTCATTAAATGATAATGAATTAAACAATCTATTAACAAATGAAAATAAAAAACAAATACTTGATAACAATATAAAAGTATATGTTGCAAATTTAACTGAGTTAAATGATAAATATAATTTAAAAGGAAAAATTAATAATATAATGTGTAATTATATGTTAAAACTTATAGGTTCAAAAAATACTGATATAGATGAATTTAAAAAACTTATTGAAAAAACATATGGATCAAAAGGAAAAGAAGTTGTAGAAAATAATATTAATGCTATTGAAGAATCTTTAAAATATTTAGAAGAAGTAAATACAAGAATATTTACATTAGATGTTGAAAAAGAATCAAAATTAAATATTATGAATGAAATATTATATAGAAGAGGCGATAATCTTAAAGTATCAGATTTTATTGAGCATAAAGATGGAACATTTGAAGGTGGTATAGCATCTTCAGATAAAAGAAAAATATCACCATTTGTTCCTAAATGGTGTAAAGAAAATTGTATCAGTTGCAATCAATGTTCATTCGTTTGTCCTCATGCCGTTATAAGACCTTTTTCACTTACTGATAATGAACTTATAGAATCTCATATAGATAAAAGTGAAACTATACCAAGCATTGGCGAAGATAATAAAAACTTTTATATTTCTGTAAATGAAGCAAATTGCACGGGCTGTGGTCTATGCATAGGTTCATGCCCTGGAAAGAATGGTAATAAAGCATTGACTGAAGGAAAGTATGAAGAAAGATTAGATAAAATAAGTGATAGATTATTTAATAATATAGAGAATAATACACCATTTAATAAGTTTACTATTAAAGGAGTTAGTTTTCAAAAACCATATTTTGAATTTAGTGGCGCATGTGCTGGTTGTGGAGAAGCGGGTTATATAAAAATATTAACTGAATTATATGGAAAGAATATTGTAATCGCAAATGCTACTGGTTGTTCTTCAATATATGGTGGAAGTTTGCCATTAACCCCATATAAAATTCCTTGGATAAATTCATTGTTTGAAGACAACGCCGAATTTGGTTTTGGAATTCACGAATCATATAAAAATATAAGAAATAAAGTTAAAAAAATAATGTATGAAACTAGAGATAATGTAGATTCTGAAACAAAAGCAACATTTAAAGAATGGATTGATAATATGGAAGATGATTCTTTAACATATGCAATTAAAGATAAACTAAATAATTCAGATATTCCGAGCGAACTTAGAAATTTAATTGATTATATACCCTCAAGGAAAGTATGGATATTAGGTGGAGATGGATGGGCATATGATATTGGTTATGGTGGATTAGATCATGTATTACATAGCAATGAAAATATAAATATATTAGTTCTTGATACAGAAGTTTATTCCAATACTGGCGGTCAAAAATCCAAATCAACTAGAACTGGAAGTGTTGCTGAATTCGCATCAACTGGAAAACTTGAGTCAAAAAAAGATTTGTTTAGAATTGCTATGTTAATTCCTAATGTATATGTCTCTTCTATATCGATGGGTGCAAATATGATGCAAACATTAAAAGTTTTTAAAGAAGCTTATGAACATAATGGACCTTCTTTGGTTATAGCTTATTCTCCATGTATTGAACAAGGAATTCATGGTGGACTTACTAATTCAATTGATGAGCAAAAATTATTAGTAGAGGTAGGATATAATTTACTTATGAGATATAATCCCATTGACGATAAACTAATAATCGATTCAAAAGAACCTGACTTTAATAACTATGAAACTGTTTTTAAACATGAACTTAGATACAAAAACTTAGAAGTTAAAAATAAAGATGAATATGAAAAATTGTATGAAGAAAATATTAATCATTCTAAAGAAAGATATAATTATTATAAGGAATTAGAAACAAATAAAAAAGGAGAGTAATCTCCTTTTAAAATGCAAATAAATAGGACTGCGCCCCCTGAGCACAGTCCGGAAAAAAGAATAAAAAGGGGTTGGCTAGTGTGATACTAGCACCAATTCGCCTAATAGTGAATTGGTAATTCTATATATTAAAGTAAAAAGGTTGGTTTGTCAATGATTTTTATAAAAAAATTAAATAAATTTAATTATATGTTAAAATATAATAGGAAGGTATTATGAAAAGAATATTAAGAATATTATTGTTTTTATTATGTTTAATATTGTATCTATAAATGCATCAGAATATAAAGTAAAAGTATTGTTGATTGAAATAGATCCAACTCTTACCAAAGGAACTATTGGTGGAATCAGTTGTAGAAATAAAAAAGCTAGTGTATGTTTAAATCAAGATTCAACTTTAGCAGTTAATGAAATAATAGAAGATTTAGAATATACTTCACATAATACTTTGAAAATTGAAATAGTAAAAAGAGAATATTTAAATGAATTTCCAAAATATAAAAACAAGATTAATAATTTAACCGGATCATCATATTCTTTTGACGAGGATACATGGTTAGATATTATGAAATATGGTTGGATAAATAGCATAAAAGATAGTAGGATAATCTCTAATGGATTATATAATTTTGATTATGACTATATTATTAATAAATATAATTTAGAAGAAAGAAGAAATAATAATGAGTTTGATGAAGTATGGTTACTAAATTCTGATCCAATATATCCAACAAGTATATATGAATCTTTAATTGCAGGTAATAACGCATATTGGATGAATGGAGAATCTATATATTTAAATTGTAAGAATTTTAAAATAATGAATATATCCATTGCAAGAAGAGATGTTAATTTAGAAAGTTTTGGACATGCAGCTGAATCTATATTAAGTAACGTATTTACAACACGTTATAATTCTTATGAAAAAGATTCATTAACTAATTTTGATATTAATGATTTGAATTTATGGGAAAGATTTACATTAAATAATTATGCTTCTCCTGGCTATGCTTCAGTAGGCAATATGCATTTTGCTCCAAATAGTAGTGACGATTATGATTGGCAAAACCAGAGCAATGTTAACAGTTCTTATGATGAGTGGAATAATTATCCAAATATTACTGGTAAAACAACTTACGTCAATAGTAGTATTTGGGTTCCTTATACTAATAATTTGTTTTCTGCTGCTAGAATGCATCATAGATGGTGGTTTAGTTTAATACCTCATACAGAAGGAAGAACCAAAGATGGTTATTCAAATAATTGGTGGGAATATTTATCAACAGAAGATTATGTTACAAAAATAACATCATCTAAAAAAATATATACATACAATATAGGTGATAAATTAGAAATAGAAATCAAATTACATTTTAAATCTAATGATATAAAAGAAATAACAATTAATAAATTAGAAAATTATATACAATTATCTAATTTAAATATATTCGAAATAAAAAGTGATGGACTATATGCCTTAAGTAGTGGAACAAGTTCATTAAAATATAACTATGATGGTCAAAGTATCAATATAAATATTGTTGTACATGGTGAAAACGTAACAAATAATGAAAAAATTACTGAAGAAAAAAAAGAAACAAATGTTTTTAAATATTTACCAATAATTCTTTTTGGAATAATAACAATTGTTTCGTTAATATTAATTAATAAACAAAATAAAAACATTGTCTAATGACAATGCTTTTAATTACAAGTTATATTAGTACATGTTCCATTTATTGTAGTTCCATTGTTTGTAAATACAACTGAATTTGATGCATAAATTGCAGTAGATGCAGTATTATTATTTGTAACATTATTATCAATTAAACCACCATTTAATGTTAATGTTCCAGATGATATATTTATTCCTCCGCCATTAGCAGTTGAATATGCTGTATTATTAACAGTGTTTCCTGTGATAGTACAATTATTTAATGAAACATTTCCAACAGTAGATATTGCTCCCCCAAATCCTGTAGCTATATTATTTGTAAAACTTGAATTAGTAATATTTAATGTTGAACCATTAAAATATAATGCCCCACCATATGAATGTGATGTATTATTGTTAAAAAACGAATCTATAATCGTTATATCATTATTTGAATAAATAGCACCACCATTATATGATGAAGTGTTATTTCCTTCAAAAGTACAATTACTAATATATGTTATTCCATTAGAATCTATTGCACCTCCTGAACCGCTATTATTACCTATTGCTTGATTGTTTGTAAATGTTGCATTATTTACACTTAAATATCCATTACCAGATACAGCACCTGCTGAATATGCTTTGTTATTAGAAAATGTTCCGCCGTTAATATATAGATTCACACCATTATTCGTATGTATTGCTCCTCCTGAACCACTGGAAATATTCCCAGAAAAATTAACATTATTAAAAGTGGCATCAGATAATAATTCAACAGCACCTCCGCTATTAATATTATTTCTACTATTTGTGATAGAGCCTCCATTCATTACAAGCGAGCCACTATGTAAATCAATGGCTCCTCCAGATCCTCCCACACAATCAGTAATATTAGAGTTATTAATAGTCGTAGAATTATTGGATAGTTGCAAGCATCCACCACCATAGTCATACGAATGACCACCTTTTAATGTACTATTGTTAATAACCAAATTCATTGAATTCATTGAATCTATACCTCTACAAGCAAAATCTAAATCTAGATTTAATAAAGTTAATGTACTATTGTTATCTGAAGTAGCAACTATTGTTCCGTCTCCTTCAGCCCAGTAATTTGCACAACTTGTAAATGTAATCTTTTTAATTCCATCAATTCCTTTTATACTAATATTTTTACTTAAGTTCATTGTGAATCCACTAGTTTCAATATCATTCAATACTTTAATAGTACCACCATTTAAAGCTACTGTTTGATAGGCTTTATAAAGAGAATTAAATGGATTGCTTTTACTTCCATTATTACTATCATTCCCACTATTTGATACATAAAATATAGTTGAAGAAGCTATTGCTTCACAATTACTTCCTGAATAATCTGATACCAGTACATCTTTATCATCATATGATTTAGTAACACAATATTTTTCTTCTTCATCATAAGCAATCAATGATACTTTTCCAGCGTTATTTATAGTTAATGTCCCTTCATCTGGAATATTACCACTTACAAAATTAGATATATCATCTGTGCTTAAATCAAATTCTTCACCATTATAAGTTGGGTCACTTACGATTTTAGATGTATAATATTTTTCTGCAGAATTAATTACTTCTTTTGAAGATTGAATAAAAACTTTCTTTTTAGCACCTTGAAATAAATTAACAATATTTGGTAATGCTAATACAACTAATATAGCTAATATAGCAATAACTGCTATTAATTCTACTAGTGTAAATCCTTTTTTTATAATACCTCCATACTATATATATTTAGTATATAATTTTTATTATTCAATTTCAAATATTTTTTTAGAAGAGTTAAATTATAACTAGAAAAATATTATTGTTTATGATATAATATAGCAAGATTTGTCGGAGGGAACATGATAGAGAAAAACATAATAACTAAACTTGAAGATATTAAAGGTCTTGGACCAAAATCAATTCAATATTTAAATAATATTAATATATATAATATAGATGATTTAATTAACTATTATCCATATAGACATAATCTAATAGTATTAAATGATATAAGAGAATCTCAAGACAAAGAAAATGTTATAGTTGAATGCATAGTTGATTCGATTCCTTTTGTAAGAAGATTTAGAGCAAATATGACTAGTCTTACTTTTAGAGCAATGTCTAGTAAAAAAATGATTGTAATAATGATATTTAATAGAGGGTTTTTAAAATCGAATATTAAACCAGGCACTACATTAACTGTATTTGGAAAATATGATAAGATTAAAAATACTATTATTGCATCTGATATAAAATTCGAAAAATTACAAACAGGTTCTATAGAAAGTGTATATCACTTAACAGCCGGATTAACAAGTAAATCATTAAAAAAATATATTGATGAGGTATTATTAGCATATGATAATTATATAGATTACATACCAGAATATTTGAATCAAAAATATAAATTTATTGACAAAAAAGAAGCTGTAAAATACATTCATAATCCTAAGGATCAAACTGAGGTTAAAAAAGCTCAATTAAAACTTAAATATGAGGAATTATTTGAATTTATGTTTAAGATTAATTATTTGAAAGATATAAATAAAGAAAGTAAAATGGGATATTTAAGAAATATTGATACTGAAGATGTAAATGATTTTATTAGAAGTTTACCTTTTGAATTAACTGTTGATCAAGATACAGCAGTTGAAGAAATATATAAGGATATGACTTCTAGTAGACGAATGAACAGAATGCTTCAAGGCGATGTAGGTAGTGGTAAGACAGTTGTTGGAGTTATTGCTTCATATATTAACTTTTTAGCGAAATATCAAACTGCTTTAATGGCTCCTACTGAAGTACTAGCTATTCAACATTATGAAACAATAAGAAATTTATTATCTGGTACTAAAATGAGAATAGATCTACTTATTGGAAGCATGAAGAAAAAAGAAAAAGATGAAGTGGTTGAAAAGTTAAAAGCAGGTAAGATTGATTTTATTATAGGTACTCATGCTTTAATAAGTGATAATGTTGAATTTAAAAAGTTAGGATTAGTTATTACAGATGAACAACATAGATTTGGAGTCAATCAAAGAGCAAGTTTAAAAAATAAAGGGTTACTTCCTGATACTTTATATATGTCTGCAACTCCGATACCTAGAACTTTTGCTTTAACTATATATGGAGATATGGATATATCTAACATTAAAACAAAACCTTCTGGTAGAAAAGATATTAATACGATTATTAAAACAGAGAAAGAATTAGAATCTGTTTATGAAATGATGAAACAAGAGGTAGAAAAAAAACATCAAGTATTTATTGTATCTCCATTAATAGAAGAAAGTGAAACTTTAGATTTAACAACAGTAAATACTATTAAAAGAAATATAGATTTATATTTTAATAAAAAGATTAAAAGTTCAATATTACATGGAAAATTATCAAAACAAGATAAAGACAAAATAATGAAAGAATTTAAAGACGGAAAAACTGATATTCTTATTTCTACAACAGTAATAGAGGTTGGAATTGATATTAAAAATGCAACTATGATGGTAATATTTGATGCTGAAAGATTTGGATTAGCTACACTTCATCAGTTACGTGGAAGAGTGGGAAGAAATGAATATGATTCAACCTGCATTCTTATAGGAAGTAAATCATGTAAAAGATTAAAAGTTCTTGAAGAAAGTAATGATGGATTCTATATAACTGAAAAAGATTATGAAATGCGAGGAGAAGGGGATTTATTTGGAATTAAACAAAGTGGTGATATGGTTTTTAAAGTAGCTGATTTACATAATGATATAAAAATATTATTACAAGCTAGAGACGATTCTAAAGAGTTTTTTGAAGAAAATAAAGATAATAACTTTAAAAACTATCCAATGTATGCTAAAATAATTAAGGAATTGACTGATTTGGATTAGGAATTTTGTGGAGTTTTGCATTTACACATTATCCTAGTGAAAAAGTTATAAATAAAAGGAAGTGATTAAAATGGGAAGAGCCCATGAAGTAAGAGCAAAGGCAATGGCTGCTACTGCTGCAAAAAAAAGTAAATTATATTCAATCTATGCAAAGGAAATTTATCAAGCTGCAAAAGGTAATCCAGATCCTGATAGCAATGATTCTTTAAGAAGAGTAATTGATAAGGCTAAAAGAGAACAAGTACCTGCTGAAGTAATTAATAGAAATATAGATAAAGTTAAGAAGGGTGCTGTTGAAAGCTACGATATAGTAGAATATGAGGCATTTGCCCAAGGTGGTAGTTCATTAATAATTAAATGTTTAACAGATAATTCAAATAGAACTCTTAGCTTTATAAAAACTGTATTTAATAAGTGTGGTGCCAAAATGGCTTCACAAGGTTCAGTTAGTTTTATGTATGAACACTTAGGAGTGATTGGTGTAAAAGATCATACAGAGGATGAAATAATGGATGCATTAATTAATGCAGATGTTGAAGTAAATGATATTGAAGTTGAAGATGATGTTATTGTAATATATACTGAAGTAAATGAATTAAATAACGCCAAAAAAGCACTTGAAAATACTTTTCCTGGAATCGTTTTTGAAATTGATGAGATATCTTATTTTTCAAAAGATTCTGTTTCATTAACTGCTGAAGAAAAAGAAAAATTTAATAGGCTTCTTGATATGTTAGATGAACTTGATGATGTTAGTAATGTATATCATAATGTAGAGTTATAAAATAACTTTACATTTTATTTTATAAATGATAAAATTAATATGGTGATAAGATATGAATTATAAAAGGTTTGATGTAATAAAATTTAATAATGGAGAGTATTTAATAATAAATGTTGTTACAATTGAAAATAATATTTATTTATACATTATAAATAATGATGATGATTTAAATGATGTGTATATTGTAAAAGTTATAAATAACAATGGTTCTTTTGAATATATATCTGTTAACAATGATGAAGAGTATAGCCTTATTATTAATTCTTTTCCAGTAGATAACAACGATAATACTATCTCTAGCATTAATAATAATGCAAAAGAATAAAAATGAATAAAATAACTTTTATTTATTTTTTTTTTATGTTATACTAATTCTAGATTAAAATAAATGAGAGTGGGAGAATTATTATGTTAGGATCATTAATTACTTTTGGTAGTTGGTTGTCAAATCCAATTTATCATTTTCTTCTTTTTATAGATGGAATTATTTATTCACTTGTTGCATATTCATATAAACTATTTATAATCATGACACAATTAAATTACAATGTATTATATAATATGATGGAACCATTAATAGATAGAATTAAAGCTTTAATAATGGTATTTATAATGTTTAAAATGGGATGTGCATTAATGTCATATCTAGTAAACCCGGAAAAAATAAATGATGGTAAAGTTGGAGGAAAAGCTTTAGTAATAAATTTGTTAGTTGCTGCTGGAATTCTTGGAATTTATGGATTCGTATTCAGTTTAGCAAATGATATTTCTATGCTAATGTTAGGCAGCATATCTGAAGGTGATTTTAGGGTGTTAGATTCTCCATCAGACAAAAGTGGTTTAATTGCAAGATTTGTATTTGGATCTAATTCATCGATTGGTAAAGCGGATAATTTTGGAAAATATTTAGCAATAACTACACTAAATATGTTTCTTCATTCTGATCCTAATTCAAATTCAAAAGAAGCTGAAAAAATTTACGATGAAATACTTACTGCAAGTGATACATCTAATGGTGTGGAAAAAGATGATGATTTTGATTTGATGAAAATAACAGAATTAGATGATGATATAGGTAGAACTGTTCAATATCGTTATCCTGTTTTAAGTGGAATTATGGGATTCTATTTGATTTATAGTATTGTCAAAATAGCTTTAGAGGTTGGAGTAAGGATGTTTAAACTAACAGTATTACAAATTATTGCTCCTATTCCTATAATAAGTATAGTTTCAGATGGTGTTAGTGGTGGAATGTTTAAAAAATATTGTGATTTATTAATTGCTACTATTATTGAAGTATTTATTCGGACAGCTTCACTTTATATAGTTGTTGGTTTTATAGCTTCTTTCTACCAGCAAATAATGGGAACAGGAACTAATACAAGCTTATTTGGTGAAGGATATACTAATATTTCTTTTTTTACAAAAACTCTAGTAATTATAATAGTGATTGTAGCAGGATTTAGATTTGTAAATACATTACCAGATTTCTTGAAGAAAATATTTGGTGATAAAATACCTGATACAGGAAAAGGAAGCTTCGGAAAATTCTTTGGCGGAATGGTTGGTGGCGCAGTTGCAGGTGGTGTTTCTGGTGGATTTGGTGGAGCACTTGCTGGTGCAGCTAATGGCGCATACAATGGTGAAAAAGGTAAAAAGATTTCTGAAAGTGTAAAAAGTGCGTCTGATACAGGAAAAGAAGTTGGTAAATCAAAAGGTGGCCTTCTTGGATATGGCTTAAATAAAGGAATGCAAGGACTTGGATTGAATGAAGTAAGAAATGCTGGGTTAGATAGAGATATTTCTAAACATAAAAAAGTTGTTGAAGGTGAGGATGACAAGATTCAAAAACTTCAAGAACAAAATGCAAGTATTAGGGCACGTCATGCCGATGCAGCGGATAAGATTAAAAGAGGATCTACTTTGCGTGCTGCTTCAGGAAGATCATATCAAGGCGTAACAAGCTCATCAGATTTAGCACAAAGAATGAAAGCAGAAGATACAACACTATCACAAGCAAAATTCAAAATGGCACAGGCTGAAAAGAGTGGCGATGATGTTGCATATGCTTCAGCATTTGAGGCTTATAATAAGCGTAATAGAGACATCGAAACTGAAGCAGATAGTATTTACACAACTGAAATGGATCGTACGTTAACTAAGAAATCTGATGGTACATTCGTAGCTGGAACTTATAGAGATGAACAAACTAAAACTCTTGATAATGATAAGAGCATAGCAGAATCTTCTGCTAGAAAGAATGAAGAATCAAAAGTTATTACAAAACGTGAAAAAGCAAAAGAGAAAGGAATATTACACAAATAATGAAAGGAGTTGAATAGATATGGATGAATATTTAATACCAGCAAACTCGAAAAAAGGTCAATTAATATTTAATGTTTTTAGACCTATAGATTTGGCAATTCTACTTGTTGGTGCAGGCATTTCTTTAGTAATGATGCTTGTATTTGAAGGAGATACAATTGCTGAGTTAGTTATTAAGTTATCTCCAGTTATGATTGCGTTATTGCTGGTAATGCCAATTGCTTATTATCATAATGGACTTGTATTTTTAACAGAAATGTATTTATTCTATACAACACAAAGTAAATATTTATGGAGAGGATGGTGTGCGTGGTATGTCGGAGACGATGAAAAGAAAAGTTGATGTAAAAGCACAAAAATATGCTGAAAATTGGTTGCCAATTAGAGGTATTCAAAATGGAGAAATAATCTTAGATAATGGTTCAAGAGTAACTGGAGTTAAAGTTAATCCTAGAAATATATTTATATTAGATTATGATTCTCAAAATAATGCGATATTTAATTTAAGAAATTTCTATAATACTTTGGATTATGAATTTTGGTTAATTGTTGCTGATAGACCTGTAGATATTAATATGTATTTATCTCAACTTAAATTATTATTTAATTCTGTTCAAATACCTGCTATTAGAAAAATGGTTAGAGAGGATATTGATAAAGCTAATTTATTTATGAGTAAAGAAGTTAATGTGACTGATACTGAATATTTTATATTATTTAAAGATAAGAGACCTGAGATGATTCAAAAAAGAATTCAAAATCTTGTTTCAGGATTGGCTGGTGCTGGTCTTCAATCTGCTCAAACTAGTAATGATGACTTAAGAACATTAATAGATGGGTTTATGAATGGTGGAGATACCACTACATTTGGGACGGTGATGACATCATGAGTGTAAGTTTTAAAAGTCAACTAGCTCCTAAAGGACTAGAATTTAAATCTTCTGAAATGGTTATTAGTGATAAGTATTCTACTATATTAACAATCGTTAGTTATCCTAAATCTATTTCTGAAGGATATTTATCAAATTTAACTCAATTGTCAGGAGTAAAGATATGTATTAAACATATTCCTATTGCATTTTCTGTTTTATCAAAGATGTTGAATAAAGAAATTGCAGACTTGAAATCTAGATATCAAACTGAAAATGATAAAACTATACAGGAACAAATTAGACAGGATTATTCAAGTATTGAAAATTTTATTCAAATGTTAACGGCTACTCAATCAAGAATATTTGATTTCCAAATGCATATTATGGTATCTGCTGATTCACATGAAGAATTAGAACATAAAAAAGTACAAGTTAAGAATTATTTAGATGCTATGGGTATGAAAGGTGTAGTACTTAGATTCGAAATGGAAAAGATACTTAAAAGTATGCTTCCAATATTTGAAAAAAATGATATTGAAGATAGAATTGGTACTCCAATTCCATCTCCAACTATTGCTGCAATGTATCCTTACGTTTTCGATAGTATTAAAGATCCAGGACTTTCTTGCTTACTAGGTGTTGATTACTCTGGTGGTGTTATACTATTCAATCAATTCTTATATCAAACAAAAAAAGAGTTTAATAGAAATAACGCTAATATGATTATCTTAGGTACATCTGGTAGTGGAAAATCAACAGCTGCAAAAGTTCTATTAAGAACTAACATTAGAAATGGTCATAAAATAATAGCTATAGACCCTGAAGGTGAACTTGAAGATATGACTAAACTATATGGTGGAGACTTCATTGATTTAGGACGTGGTGGAGATTTCGGTATGATTAATCCACTTGAAGTGGTACTAGATGCAGATGAGGACGAAATGAAGGAAGGACTTGGTTATGCAATATTAACAAGAACACTTCAAACTCTTAAAGCATTTATGAAATATTATTCACCAGATATTGAAGAAGATGTTCTTACAATGTTTAGTGAAGTTGCACAAGATACTTATAGAAGATACAAAATAGATTATAATACAGATTTCTCAAAAATCGCAATGCATGATTATCCAACATTCGATGATGTATATGCTACTATTAAAGGTAGATTATTATCAATGACGGAACATACTCACGAAAGAGATATAATGGAAAAACTAGAAATTAAAGTTAGACCATTAACGAAAGAATTAAGATATTATTTTACTGGTAAAACAACTATTGATACAACAGCAGATTTCATAGTATTTAATATTCGTGAAATTATGAATGCTGATTCTAACATTAGAAACGCATTATTCTTTAATATTTTGAAATATGCCTGGGGACTTGCTTTAGATAGAGATATTAATACAGTATTAATGGTTGATGAAGCACATATGCTTCTTGCTGATCAAAATACTTTAGGTGCTGAGTTCCTTGCTAGAATTCAAAGACGTAGTCGTAAATATAATACAGGGACAATTATTATTACACAACAACCTACAGATTTCGCCGCACCAAACGTTTTGATACATGGAAAAGCAATATTTGATAATGCATCATACTATTTGGTTATGGGACTTAAGAAACAAGCTGTTGAAGATTTATCAAAATTAATTGATTTAACTGATCAAGAGAAAGATTCAATTAAGAGATATAGTCAAGGACAAGCATTATTCTCTTGTGGAAGTAGAAGAATGAGAATAAATGTTATAGCTACTCAACAAGAATTGGAATCATTTGGTTCTGGTGGTGGATTATAAAAACTTCAATATTGAAGTTTTTTTTTGAATTATAATATGTTATAATATTTATAGTAATGTAGTAAGGAGACACTGGTGTATGAATGATAGTGGTAAAAATAAAGATCAAAGAAGCAATGATAATAATGCTAACAATATTAAAAATGCTGCAGATGTAGCAATTGCTACTAAAAATCCTTATGCTATGGCTGCTGGTACCGCAGTAAAAGCTGCAGATAAAATTACTGGTGGAAAAAGTACTCAAATGCTTGGAAAAGCAATGACTAAAGCAAATAAGATGGCTCCTGGAGGAAGAAAACTACAAAAAGCTTCAAATAAGTTAAGCGAAAGTGGTGCAAGTGATAAAATAGGCAAAGCTGCTGCTATGAAAAATGGTATGAGTGGTGGCGGTGGTGGAGCTTCCAATGCTGCAGGATCAGCAGGATCTAATACTAATGTACCAAGTGCATTAAAAAATCCTAATCCTGACAACAATATGACTGGCAGAAATTCAAAAAATGGTAAAACATCTAATAATAAATCAGAAGGATTAGAGAAAAAAGATGGGCTTGAAAAGAAAGATGGATTAGATAAAAAAGCTGGAAAAGGTAAAAAAGATGGTCTTGAAAAGAAAGAAAATAAAAAGAGTTCATCACCATTTGGCGGAGAAGATAATCCTATTGAAAAATTTAAAAAACTAAAAAAGAAAATTAAAATATATTTAATAATTGCAGTAGTAGCTGCTGGATTTTTTCTTGTGTTATTCATTTTTATGTATTTATCAGCTGTTTGGGACTCATTTATGACTTCTATTACATCGTTTTTTGGAATAAAAGAAGGCGAATCTTCTACAAGTACTGAAACTTATAATAAGGATGAAGATGAAGGTGGTTTATGGGTAGAAGATAAGTATTTAAAAGACGATAATGGTGAAGATATAGGTATGACAGATTATACTTATCCTGATGGACATACTGTTAAAGGTGTAGTAACAGTATTGAGAGATGACAATAATTGTAATGGCAATACTATGATAGCTTGGTTTGATAAATTATTTACAGATGTTACAGGTAGTTTTGGCGAAAATCCATGTAGATTATTAAATTATATTCATGGTAGTATAGCAACATGGGAATCAAAATATAAAAAATATGGACTTAATATTGATGAAAGTTTGATTATAGCAAATATTTTTTATGGTTATGATATGCAAGCAGAGTATTTATCTTATGATAATACTGATGATGCAAATTATGTTTCAGCTTCAACCCACTATGAAACCTTACTTAATATGTTAAAGGGCGGAAGTAAAGCAATTCTCAATAAAGAAAGTGTTGATACAATAATAAGTAGTGGAATTTTTGAAGAAGTTTGGCCATATTATAAATTTTTCAGATTACCTAAATTAGATAATTCAAACTACAAAAACTATACTATTAAATTAACAAAATCTGATGTTGATACAACTGGATTGGATAGAGAAGCAGCTATTGATGAAGTAGTAAAAAAATTAAAAGAAGAATTTTATATTATTTCTGGTACTTATGGAATATCAACAAAAACTATTTTTGCATTTAATTTAAAAACTATTAGAGGTGTAGCAACTCAAATATATGATGGAGAAACAAATATTGTAATAAAAGCACCTGTCTTAGTGGGACAATGTATTAAATATGATCATAAGTATTACTATTTTGATACACAAAAATGGGAAATCTTTTTAAGATACAATAATGATATAGGTGATTCAGGAAATGCATTTGGTGTCTCTGGGTATTTAGCAACTAGAGGAGAGGGCTGGACTGGAACAAAAAAAGTCGTTGATAGACAAAATGACAATAATATGATATTAAGCACTCTTTTTGGAAGTGGATTTACTTATGAAACAAATATGAATAATGCATGGTTGAATTCTGATCCTGAATGTAATGGCTCAATGACTTCTGATAATCCAGATGATTTTGGAGTAGATAGATTTGAAAGATCAGACGATAATAAAAACTTTGAAAATGGTAGAAATTTCTTTATAAGTAGAGGAGTAACACAAACAACTAGTACTTTCGTTTATACACAAAAGGTGCAATATGACGCATTATTTACAGTAGAAAAAGATATACTTGTTTCTTCAAATAGAAAATATACAACTGATTCTGTAAATAATGGTGGAGGTTACCAAACAACAACAATTAATTTTGATTATAAATATGGTTATGCTTATATAGCATTTCCAGGATTCAAAAAAGCTGATGAAGATGATAATATTCCAGGTTATGTTTACGACGAGATAACTACGCCAAAGAAAGTTGAAGTTTTAATTCAAAACATGGAAGATAGAAAAGAAGAATTTGATGAAATATTAGTAATTGATGATAAACCTAGTGGATATACATCAGGTAGTTCATTAACTGTTGAAAAATATTGTAAAAAGGTACTAACAGAGGGCGGTATTGGAAGTTTTGAAGTATTAATAACTGATTGTAATGGCGAATATATGGCTACGAGGTCTTTTAAAGAATATATTCTTGGAGTTGTTTTAGCGGAGATTGGGGTTCCAAGTGGTAGTGTTTATGATGAATATATCAAAACCCAAATTGCTGCTGCTATTAGTCATACGTTAGGTAGAAGAAAAAATTATGAACATGATGCTATATTCTCAATGAGAAGTGGTTCATGTGATCAAAATTGGTGTGATATTTATCAAGGATGTTCAAGGAGTGAAGAAGGAGGATATTTGAAAAAAGATGGAACTATTCTACTTGCAACATATCCTGGAACTATTCCGTCTTCAGTTACAACTGCTACATGTAAAGTTGATGGAGCAGTAGGTTATAAATACTATCAATGCCCACTTTCTTCAGCACAAATATCAAGATTGTCAGTATTATTTGATGAAGCAGCAAATGTACTAATATCTACTGGAAATTCAATCTATGAAGAAGGTCTTGCAGCAAGCGAAGACATTGATGCTGAAGGATTTAATGGCGCATATGTTTCTTCTGTTCAACTTAAATGGAAGGAAGCTTCAGTTAGTGGTAAAAAATTTAAAGAAATATTAAAAGATACTTATCCTGCGTCAACAATATATGATTGCAAGGAAATAGTTGATAATGAGGAATTCTCATTATATTTATGGCCTGAAGTAAGTAATGATGGTAATGCAGCAAATCCAAACGATCAACTATGCAAAGGAGGATATAATACTCAATACGACGATACATGGAATAAAAAAATTATAGAAGTTGCTTATAGATTAGCTGGTACTTCCGTTGGAGATTGTTCTACTTTTGTTAGAAAAGCAATTAGGATTGCAGCAAATGAACTAGGCATCAATACTCCAGGATATCTCAGTAGTTCAACATATATGTTTAAAAATTATGGAAGATGTAATTGTGCAGAAACAAGCGACTTAAAACCCGGAGATATAGTTTTTCATAGAACAAACCCAAGTAGGTGGATGCAAGTAGGTCATGTTGCTATATTTGCAGGGTATGATGCAAATGGAAATCAAATGGTATTTGAATCAAATACTGGTAATTCTGCTAAAGCTACAGGAAGTTATGATAAACCTGCGCTTGTAATTGACAGGAATACAAGTATAATAGCTGGATATTCAAGATGGTATCCGCCAGCAAATACAACTTGTAATTAGGAGAATATATGAAAAAAATAATTATATTATTATTTTTAATAATTACATTAAGTGGATGTACAATTGATTATTCTGTTGAATTTAATAGCAATGGGTATGTTTATGATAAAATGTATGTTGTTGAAAAGTATACAAATTTTCCCGAATATGAACCAGAAGAATGGAATGAAATTAAGAATTCTAAAGTGAGTGTCATTAAGATTTTAAATGAAACTGATGAAGAGTTAGCTTGGTATAATATATCACTTAAGGATACATATCATACATTTGATGAATATTTTAACAATGAGTATTTCACAAAATATGTTGGAAATTATGAATATGAAGATGGTGATATATGTTCAATGAATATAATATTTAATGATGTATTTAAATTTTATGCATATGGAGAAGATGAATACAATGTTCCAATAAAAGATTTTACTATTAGTGTTTCTTTTCCATATGATGTAGTTGATAGTAATGCTACTAGTGAAGAAAATGGTGTATATACATGGAAATTATCAAGAGATAATCAATTAGATAGGATATATATTAAATATAATAATCCTAAAACTAGTTTTAATACAAATTCTTTTGTGTTTAAAACGATTGTAATTATAATATTTGTTTTCTTAGCATTATTTGTTTATATAATCTTTTCGAAAAAGAAAAAAAGTGATGCTATATAAAGAATATTATAGTATAATAAGTAATAGAGGTGTGAAATGAAATTAAAGTTTAGAGCTGATTTTAAAGATATAATATCATTTTTAATTCTTTGTGTTGTTCTTTTATATTTAGTTGCAATAGCAGTTTTAAATCTTAAATCTGTTTCACAAGATGGTTATATTTGGGGACTAAATCCTTTTCCGGCTTTTGGACCTGATTATATATTTGCAACTTTATTATTTTTTGCTGTTACTTTAGCAGCGATTATGGCAAGTTGTTCTTCTTATTTTTTTGAAAGAGAAGAAGGCTTTGGAATAACCACTGAAAAGAAATCTAAAGCGGATGGATATACTAAAGTATGGGATGCTAAAGATATGAAAAAAGATTATGGCATTAAAAAAATTCATTTGCAAGATGATTCTTATTCTGCTGGTGGATTCCCAGTTATAAATGATGGAGTTAATGCTTGGGTAGATGATGGAGAGAATCATTCACTTATTATGGGTGCCTCAGGTAGTGGAAAATCTCAAAGTTTTATGTTTCCATTAATTAGAATACTTGCAAAACATGGTGAGAGTATGATTGTTACAGACCCTAAAGGAGAACTTTATGAAGGGTGCGGTAACTTATTGAAGGAAAAAGGATATAGATTAATATTGGTTAACTTTCGTGATCCAAGTGAAGGATCAGCATGGAATCCATTCTCATATCCGTATAGAATATATAAAGAAGGAAATGTTGATAAAGCTAATGAGTTGTTACAAGACCTTGCTTCAAATATATTAATAGATCCTAATAATAGACAAGAACCTTTCTGGGAGACAACAGCATCTAACTTTTTTACAGGTTTAGCTTTAGGTTTATTTGATGATGCTACTGAAGAACAGGTTAATATTAATAGTATTAATATTATGGCTGAAACTGGCGAAGATAGATTAGGTGCATCAACATATATTAAAGAATATTTCAAATCAAAAGGTGAATTGTCACCTGCATACATTGCTGCAGCTTCTTGTATTAATGCACCTAACGAAACTCGTGGTGGCATCATGTCAACATTTAGAACTAAAACAAGGATATTTAGTTCACAACAACAATTAAGTGAAATGCTTTCATATAGTGACTTTGATATAAGAGATATAGGAAAAGCAAAAACAGCAGTGTTTTTAAAAATACATGATGAAAAAACCACATATCATGCATTAGCAACTATATTTGTAAAACAAGTATATGAAGCATTAATTGCAGTTGCACAAACGTGTCCAAAT
The DNA here is from genome assembly GCA_964545285.1 of uncultured Clostridium sp. GTDB lineage: Bacteria > Bacillota_I > Bacilli_A > RF39 > UBA660 > CAG-1000. The sequence continues at coordinate 10,532 of CAZJEW010000007.1, read as the reverse complement.
ATCAGACTACCTTTTAGAACAAACTTTGTATTAGATGAATTTGCAAATATGCCTGCATTAAAAGATGTTGAATCTATGATAACAGCATCACGTAGTAGAAATATTAGATTTAGTTTCGTTATTCAAAACTTTTCACAACTTAATAAAGTTTATGGAAAAGAAGTTGCTGAGACTATTAAAGGTAACTGTGGTAATTTTGTATATTTAATGAGTACTGAACTTGCTGCTTTAGAAGAAATAAGCAAACTTTTAGGAGATAAGAAACCTAAAAAAGCTAAAAAAGATGAACAACAAGAGCCTATTAGACCATTATTCTCTGTAAGTGATTTACAAGCTTTAAAGCAAGGAGAAGTTATTATTAATAGATTTAGAAGTATGCCTTTTAAAACAAAACTTACATTTGATTATAAAATTGATTGGGGTAAAAAATATGATAAAATGGGATACACTCAAAGAACCCATAGAGAAGTACAAGTATTTAATTTAAAAGAATTTGTTAATAAATTAAAACAAGAGCAAGGAGCTTTGCCTGGTGGAATGGGTGGTGCTCCAAGAGGATTAAATAGTCCTTTTAATCCATACGCTGGTGGTATTCCAAATAATAGTCCATATGAAAACAATAATTCAATGTCAAATGCTAATCCTTTCGCAGCAGGTGCAATGCCAACGAATTTAGATGATTATGTTAAAAGATTAGATGAAAAAATTGCTGAACTTGAAGCTGAAGAAGCAGCTGAAAATGAAAAAAATAAACAAAATACAAATAATCAAAATAATATAGAAAGTCAGATAAGTGATATATTTGATCATAAAACTAATGAAGCTCCAGTCATTGAAAAGGAACCGATTGAAAAAGAACCTATTGAAAAAATTACAAATGAGTCAAATATTGAATCTTTTGAAGAATTAAATGAAGAACCTAAGATTGAAACATTTAAAGAGGAAAATATATTGCCAAAAGAAGAAACTAATATTAATAATGATGTTTTAATTAAACCAAATCCTATAGTAATTGATACAACATCTGAAATATTAGAAGAAAAACCCAGTAATAGAATAATTGATAATAACTCTGTTGCTCCTGAATCATTTGATGTATCTGATGCTACTACTGCTAGAATAGATATACCACAGTCAAATCAAACTGAAGATGTTGAAAAACCAAAAGTTAATGTTAATGTTAATGATATACCTGTTAAGAACAATGTATCAAATGAAGATTTCTTTGACGATTTCTTTGGAAGTGAAGATGAATAGCAATATTCATCTTTTTTCATAAAATAAAATAGGTGATTTTATGAAAATTATTGATGTTAGTAGTAAGTATGATTATGATAAATATCATTTAAATAATAGTATTAATATTCCGTATGATTTATTAATAAATAATTATAGATCTTATCTTAATAAAAATGATTTATATTATATATATTGTAAAAGTGGTAAATTAAGTAAAAGAGTTGTTAGTGTATTGAATGCATTAGGATATAATGTATACCTACTAGATAAATAACTATATTAGTTATATAATATTATTATGGATTTAATTATTAATGAAATTGTTGATATTATTAATTCATTAGGGGTAATAGGAGCTCTTTTAGGATGCTTAATCATATTAATAGAGTCAATCATACCTATAATACCTTTAATGGTCTTTATAACGCTTAATTTTTACGTTTTTGGTACCGTTTTTGGTTTTATTTTGTCTTGGATATTTACATTATTAGGTTGTATTATATCATATATGATTTTTAAATATGGATTTGGGAATAAATTTGATTATTTAACTGAAAATAAAGAAAAATTAAAAAAATATAAAAATGCATTTAAAAATATTTCAATACCAAAATTAGCAATCATTATTGCTATACCTTTTACACCAGCATTTATGGTTAATATATCAGCAGGTCTTGTTAAAATGGATTTTAAAAAATATTTATTGGCTCTTTTAATAGGAAAAATAGGTTTGGTGTATTTTTGGGGATTTGTAGGTACTTCGTTTTTAGATAGTATTGGTAATCCATTAATATTATTAAAAATAATAATAATTATTTTATGTACATATTTATTATCAAAAATATTAAATAAAGTATTTAAAATATGATAAAATATAGTTAGGTGATAGATATGGAATATATAATTATTGGATTATTAATAATTGTTATAATATTATTAATAATATTAATTTTTAAGAAGAATAATAGTGATTTAAATGATAAAATTTCTAGGACGGAATTAAATTTAATAAAAGAAATTGGAGAATTTAAACATGATTTTTCTGTTGAACTAAATAAAGATTTTAATTCATTAAATGATAGGGTAGAAGATAAACTTGAAAAAATAAATTCAAAAGTTAATGAAAAACTACAAGAAGGATTTGAGAAAACTAATAAGACTTTTAATACTGTTGTTGAAAGACTTGCTAAAATTGATGAAGCACAGAAAAAAATTGATGGTCTTAGTACTGAAATAGTTTCATTAGAAGGTATTCTTACTGATAAAAAGAGCAGAGGAATATTTGGCGAAATAAATTTATATCATTTACTTTCATCTATATTTGGTGAAAAGAATGACAAAATTTATCAAAGGCAATATACATTATCTAATGGCAGTATTGCTGATGCTATAGTATTTGGTCCTGAACCTTTAGGAACCATATGCATTGATTCAAAATTCCCATTAGAAAATTATAGAAGACTTGTTGAAAAAGGTTTAAGTGAAACAGAAAGAGTTCTTAGATTTAAAGCATTTGATTCCGATGTAAAAAAACATATAGATGCAATAGCTGATAAATATATTATAGATAAGGAAACAACAGATCAAGCAATAATGTTCTTACCTGCTGAAGCTATATTTGCTGAAATTAATGCATATCATCCTAATGTAATAAAATATGCTGCTTCAAAAAGAGTATGGATAACTTCTCCCACAACTTTGATGAGTTTATTAACTATTATTCAATCTGTATTAATGGGACTTGAACGAGATAAGTACACTTCTATAATACATGAGGAATTAAATAAATTAGGACTCGAATTTGGAAGATATAAAGAAAGATGGGATAAACTATCAAGAAGTATTAAAACAGTTTCAGATGATGTTGAAAATATACATATAACGACGGATAAAATAACGAAAAGGTTTGAATCAATAAATAATGTGAATATAGAAGAAGACAATAAAAAACTAATTGATTAAAAAAATATTACTAATGTAATATTTTTTTTACATAAATACTATAACTAGAATACCAACTATTAAACAATATAAACTAAAGTATATTAGTTTGCCATTGTTAACTATTTTTCTAAACCATTTAGTCACTAATAATGTGGCAATGAAAGCAACAATTATTGAGATAACATAATATACTATTAAATTACTCTCTATTTTTAAATCACTTAACTCAAGTGCCATAGCTGCAATACTCATAGGAATATAAAGCATAAATGAATACTTAAATGCTGTATCTCTTTTAAGCCCACTAGCCATACCTCCAACGATTGTAGAACCGCTTCTACTAATACCAGGGAATATACCTAATATTTGAAATATACCTACCGTTAATGCCTCTTTAGTACCAATCTTATTATCATCTTTTTTACCTTTGAAATTTCTTACAATAAATAACAATATAGAAGTAATTATTAAAGAGACCCCAACTATTTTAATATTATTTTCTATTTTATCAAATACATTTAATTTACTTACTAAAACTCCCATTAATCCTGCTGGAATGCATCCAAGAACAATCATCCAACAATATTTATAATCGTTTTTATATTTATCGTCTTTAGAAGGTATATATTTAAAAAAACCACTTATTAATTTAACTATATCTTTCCAAAACAATATAATAATAGCTACTAAAGATCCAAAGTTAGTAAGAATTGCTAAAGTGTCAAAATCTATATTAGCATCTATTAATCTTTTAACAATCATTAAGTGCCCACTAGAAGAAACAGGAATAGTTTCAGTTAATCCTTGAATAAGTCCTAATAAAATATATTTTAATAACATAATAATCACCTTAATCATTATATAATATTTTTTAATAAATAGAAATATAATTTACTATGTTTAACAAAATAATTTATTTATTGTTGGGTATAATATTAGTATCTTATTCTATATTTTTTATCATAGTATATTTAAATATATTAAATATGGGATATGATTTCTTTAATTATATTTTATTTATAATTAAACGAATAGAATGCTTATCTTTAATTCCTGGAGTATTATTAATTATTATTTTTTTTAGAAAGGTAAAAAAATGAAAACTATAAAAAACATATCAATTAATCTAAACAAAGAATTATTAAATTTCTATGAATGGGAAAGTAACGATAAAATTAAAATAATCAGTAAAATAAATGTATATAAAATAAATAATAAAGATTATTATAATCTTCTTAAAAAAGATATTCGTCTTTTAGGTGGTTCTATAAATGAAAAATTAGCTATTTTTTGTAATGACTTTGATGCTTTATGTGTTGAATTTGATAACAATAAAAATAGTATTAAAAGAAGTAAACTTCAATTAGATGAAGAATATAGTGTTCTTCAAATAATGCAAAGAGAAAAGTGCATAAAATTGAAATATAGTAATATTAATGATGTAAAATATTCTTATTATTCAAGAAACGAAACACAAAGAATTAATTATATAAAAAGTTTTATAAGTAATAATAAAGAAGATAAATGCATTATTAAGTATTTAAATTATGAGTATTTTAATATTAAGAGCTCCGATGTTAATTATTTATATAATAATATTAATAATGCATCCGTTGATAAAATAAATGACTTTTATGAAGCAATAAAATCAATAAGTGTATAATAATTAAAATATTGTAAAAACTATTATTAGGAGGTAAAATGAAAAAAATCCATTTAGTAATATTAAGTGTTCTTTTTATACTGTTATTATCAGGATGTGGAACTAATACACCAAAAGAAAAAGTAAAAGAGTTTTTAAGTAGATATACTTCAATTAGTGAAGATGTTGAAACTAATATTGAAACATCTGTTGCTAAAGAAGGACTTTCAACCACTAATCAAAATAAATATAAAGAAGTTTTGAAAAGACAATATACTAATTTAAAATATGAAATAAAAGATGAAACAACTGATGGAGATGCTGCTGTAGTAAGAGTTCATATTACTGTTTATGATTTGTATAAGTCTGCAATACAATCATTAGATTATCTTAATAACAATAATGAATTATTCTATAATGATGATGTGTTTAATCAAGAATCATACGATAGTTATAGAATTGATCAAATGTTAAATACTAAAGAAATAATAGAATATGATATTGACTTTTATTTAACAAAAGAAAATGGAACATGGATTGTCCAAAATCCTGATAATACAACACTAGAAAAGATTCATGGATTATATGATTATGAAAGTTAGAAATAACTTTTATTTTTAATAATATAAATATAAAATAATACAATAAAACATAATATTAAATATGAAATTAAAAATTTTAATATTATGTTTTTTATTTATACCGATGTTAATAAATGCTTCAATTGTGGTAATGGATGCAGATAGCAAAAGGGTATTATATGAGAGTAATGCTCATGAAGAAAAGCTTATTGCATCAACTACTAAAATTATGACGGCTATTGTCGCTTTAGAATATGGAAATATTAATAGTAAATTTATTGTGGGAGAGGAAATAAATCTTGTTAATGGCTCAATGATATATGCTAAAATTGGTGAAGAATTTAGTTTAAAAGACTTACTATATGGGCTATTGTTAGTTAGTGGTAATGATGCCGCTAATATTATAGCAACAAACATATATGGGTATGATGAGTTTGTTTATTTAATGAATCAAAAAGCAAAAATGATAGGAATGAATGATACTACTTTTGAAAATCCGCATGGATTAAATGATGATTCTAAAAATCATTCTTCTGCTTATGATTTAGCATTATTAATGAGATATGCCATTAACAATAAAACATTTTTGCATATTTCAAGTACTAAAAAATATAAATTAAAAACCAATATAAATGAGTATATTTGGTATAATAAAAATAAATTATTAGACATTTATAAATATTCTACTGCTGGTAAAATAGGATACACTAAGGCTAGTGGACAAGTATTTGTATCAAGTGCATCAAAAGATAATAAAAATCTTATTATAACGTCAATTGATGAATCTAATAAATTTATATTACATAAAAATTTATATGAAAAATATTTTAATATTTATGAGAAATATAAAATAATAGATAAATATTCATTTTCGCTAAATAATTCAAAATATAAAAAATACTTTATGTATATTAATAATGATATAAGTGTTTTAATAAAAGAAAATGAAATTAACAAATTAAACATTAAAGTTAAAATTAATGAGAAATTTAAGAACAATATTGCGGGGTCATTGAATGTTTATTTGGATAATGAATTAATTTGTAAAGAAAAATTATATTATATTTATTATTACGAAAAAATTAATAAATTTAAATCTTTATTGTCATTTTTTAAATAATTGTTTATAATTAACTCGGTGATAAGTATGGAAAGAATTCAAAAATATTTAAGTGAGTGTGGAGTAGCATCTAGAAGAAATAGTGAAAAACTAATTATTGATGGTAAAGTAGAAGTAAATGGTATTGTTATAACTGAACTTGGTACGAAGGTGAAAGAAAGTGATAAAATTGCTGTTAATGGCGAATTAATTAAAAGAGAGAGTAAAGAATATTATTTATTATATAAACCTGAAAAAGTTGTTACAACAACAAAAGATGATAAAAACAGATTATCTGTTGTAGATTTAATTGATACTAAGAAAAAAATATATCCTATTGGAAGACTTGATTATGATACTAGTGGAATATTATTATTAACTAATGATGGTGAATTGGCAAACAATCTTATGCATCCAAGTAAAAATATTGAAAAAGTTTATCAAGTTAAAATAAATGGTTTGATTAAAGTTCTCCAAATTAAAGACTTAGAATCCGGAATTATTTTAGACGGAGTAAAAACTAAAAAATGTAGGGTTAAATTAAAAAAAACAGATGTTAAAAATTCTAAATCATATCTTGAAGTAACTATTTCTGAAGGAAGAAATCATGAAATTAAAAATATGTTTTTATATTTTGGGTATAAAGTATTAAAATTAAAAAGAATAAGATATTCATTTCTTACTCTTGATAATCTAAAGATGGGCGAATATAGAAAACTTACATATAAAGAAATAAATGATTTGAAAAAAATATAATAAAAGAAGTTACTCAGTAACTTCTTTTTCTTCTTCTATAGTAATTGCTCCAACAGGGCAACTTTCTACAATATTTAGTAAATCTTTTTTGTCATTTGCATCAACGTTGTCTTTTTTAACTGTGCTTAATCCTTCATCATTAAATTCGAAATATTCTTCATTTTGACTTACACATAAACCACAACCTATACAAATGTCACTATTAACATTTAATTTTTCCATAATATCTCCTTTATGAGAATTATAAAATAAATTTTTAAAAAAATCTATACATAGTTTTATTTTTTACATAATTGTGATATTATTAGTATGGTGAAATATATGGATTCAAGAATGGGGAAATATGATGATTCTAGTTCTCATGCTATGAGCAGAACTAAAAGAAATTCTGATATATATTCTAGCATAGAACTAGGTGATTTATCACGTATTAAAACTAACAATAATGTTAGTGTTATTTCTGAAGCGCCAAAACAAATAGATATTGAAAAAATTAAAAAATACATTTATATGAAAAATAACGAAGAAACTGAAACAAAAAGAAGAGCCACATTAGATTTACCTGAAAAAGAAGAAATAAGAATTGAAAGAGAAGAACCAAAAGAATATGATATCAATACCGTATTAGAAAAAGCTAAAGAATCACAAGAATCAAATTATGAAAGTATAAGGTATAAAAAAATAAATAATACAGAATATGATATATTAAATAAAATTAAAATTGAAGATAAAAATGATTATAGTGATGTTACTGAACCAATTGATGAATTAAATACTGAAGAAAAGACAATAGTAAATTTAATAAATGATATATCTAAAACTCAATCTATAAAAAAAGATGAATTATTTAGTGATTTGATGTCGGATAATGAAAATACTGTTGTTATGGCACCAATAACTGATGAAGTTAATACATTAAATATGGAAAATGAATTGGAAAGTATTACAAGAAAATTTAATGAGCTTCAAAAACCTTTAGATGATATGACTCAAGACTTACTTCTTGAAAAAGAGAGACTTAAAAAAGCCATGGGAACTAATAGTGAACCTCCGGTTATTGAAAAGATTGAATCAAAAGAAGAAGATAAGAAAATGTCAAATATAGATAAGTCATTTTTTACAAACTCATTATCATTTAATAAGGGCGATTTTGAAAGTATTAGTGATGATAAAAATGATGATGATGAATCAGATTCTGGCTTTTATTCGAAATTTGCTATTATCATGATAATAATTGTATTATTAATAACTGGTGTTATAATAGCAAACTACATTTTTGATTTAAATTGGTTTTAAGAAGTATTAATTACTCCTTTTTTTATATAATTTAATATGAAAAGAATGAAATTAAGGAATAAAATATTTATTGATAATAAAATAATTATTATAGTTATTATTTTCATAATATTTTTAAATGTTTTTTTCTTAATAAAATCTTTCAGTAATAAAAGTAGATTATTTTTATTGGATTTTGCTGAAAGTGAATCTATCGAATTATCAACGATATTAATAAACAAATCAATATACGAAATATTAAATAACGTAAGAAATGAAGATATAGTCAAAATAATTAGAAATGAAGACAATGAAATATTAGATGTATCATATAATACAAACATATTAAATAATATTATTTATTTAGTATCAGACAATATATTAAAAAATATATCTAATATTGAAAAATGTAAACTGAATGATTTAAATTTAAAATATTATAATACTGATGATCTCATATACTATATTCCTTTTGGAATAATATATAATAAAGCTATTTTGACTGATATAGGGCCTAAAATACCTTATAAAGTGAGCTTTATAGGTAGTGTAGATACACATATTAATACAAATGTAAAATCATATGGTATAAATAATTCATTAATTGAAAATTTTTTAAATATTAATCTAAATATTATGGTTATTTTTCCTTTTGCGTCTAAAAATGTTAATATTAATAAAAACATTCTATTATCCTCTAATATTATTAATGGAAAAATACCATCGTATTATGGTGGAATCATAACTAATTCCTCTCCAATAATAAGCAACTAGTTTACTAAAATAAATAAAAGTGTTAAAATTAATTAGGTGATTAAAATGATTATTGAAGTTGAGAAAAACAAATATAAGTTAATTGAAGATGTTAAAGAAGCATTCAATCAAGAAGAGTTTTTAAATAAATATACATCTTTTTTTGAAATATATGATTATATTGTAGGAGATATTGCATATTCAAAATTAAGATTGAAGGGTTTTAATAAAAAACAAAATAAATCTTATAACAAGAATAATGATTATGTTAATGTTCAAAAATATATTAAAGAAAATTGTGCATATGGATGTAAATATTTTATTTTAGAAAAAATGTAATATTTTAAGAATACATTATTATTTCAAAAATAATTGATATTCTTTTTTTTATATGTTAAAATTGTAATAGTAAATAGAATAGTGGAGAGGAATGGGATAATATGAGTAAGATTTCTATACAAAATATGGATGGTACAATGGAAGATGTAGAATTAATAAATTCTTTCAAAATTAATTCATTAAAGAAAAATTTTGTTATTCTTTCAAAAGGTGAATCAGCTGGTGAAGGAATGAGTAAAATTTATGTTTCAGAGGTTGTTGAAAAAGATCCTGGAGTTTATAAATTAATTGGTATCGAAGATGATACTGTTTGGCAAAAAGTAAAAGAAGCAATGAAAGAAATAGTTGAAAGTTAGGTGGACAATATGAATGATAATAGTAAAAGCAATTTATCTGCTTTGAATGTAAACAGTGTAAAGTGGTTAAATAGTGATCAAAACGTTTTAGGTAAACAAATTAGTGTCAATAGTAAGAATGTTGATTTGTTAGCTAAACAATTACCTGTTGAAGAAAACATAACAAGCGAGAATGTTCAATTTGAACAACCTCTTTCTATACCTAACGATACGCCAATTCCACCAGTTGATGCAGTTCCAGTAGAAATTAATCCTGAAATTGCAGAACTTGGAAAACCAAATGATATTACTCAAATGCCCGCTCAGGTTCTAGATTCAATGAGAAATGTTATTCCTGAACCACAACCAATAGGTGAAGTTGTAGATGTTTCTTCTAATGAATTTAATCTTCCTTTACCAACACAAGAAAATGAAAAAGTACTTGAACCAAAAAGCGAGAAGGTTGAGTTAGATATACCTGTTATGGAAGCAGTGACACCTGTAGTCAATGAAGCAGTGCAAGAAACTGTAATTCCAGTAGGGGAACCAATATCAAATGAAACAGTATC